>DASZJS010000865.1:0-12305 GCA_035947935.1 Gemmata sp.
GCACGATCTGGCAATTCCAGCTCGACCTCAGCGGCTCCGGTCAACTCCCGGGCCGCGGCAAAGAGCTTCACGATGATGGTCATGGTCAATCGCTCACGAGATCGCCAAGCGGTTTGTTGAGCTTGTCGCCAATCTCCGGCAAAAGCCCGTAGGCATAGGCAAGATATTCGATGGGGTGAAGCGTTCGCTTCCCACTGCCTTCTTGCATTTGCATCCGGCAAGTGCTGCATTCGCTGGAGCCGAACAACACACCAGGGCGGTTCATCTCCGCAAAGACGGGTGCCCCAGCTGTCAACGATGTCGCATAGTTCGCCGCCTTCAAACCCCAGGTTCCCGCCATTCCGGAGCAACCGACATCAATTGTGTGAACGCGCATCCCGGGAATGAGCGATAGCAATCGCGGGCTGGCGGGTGAGCGACGAAGTGCCTTCATGTGACAGGGGATGTGGTGCCCGAGCGTCAGGTTGAGCGGCTGGAAGTCGGTTCGGAGGCGGCCCGAAGTATGCAGTTCTTCGAGGTATGCAGTCAGTTCAACGGTGTTCGCCGCCAGGTTTGCGGTGTCGGCATCATCGAGAAGGTCGCGGTAATCCTGCGACAACATCAGGGCAGCAGTTGGTTCCGAGCAGACGATCCGATACCCCTCTCGGACGAGGTCCGCGAACAGCCGGACGTTATGAACAGCCGCCTCTCGGGCTGCATCCACATCACCGACCGCCAGTGCAGCTATTCCGCACCCCGCCTGCCGCGGTGGAACGTAAACCTCGACCCCCTGATGTTGAAGCACGGCCACCGCGGCCCGGCCAATGAGTGGGTTGTTGTATCCCACGAAAACATCCGCAAAAAATGCAACTCGCAGCCGGGATCGCGGAGTGGGGAACCGGGTGAGGAGTGCTTCTCCAGGTTTCCTGGTGAGTCCTTGTCCCCTGGCCCAGCGGAAGAAGTTACGCAAGGCGAAGGCTGGCAGGCGGCGTTGGCGCGAAATTCCAGTGAGTTTTTCGAGAATCCAGCGGAACGATCGCCGCGAGAGAAGTCCGTTTACAATGGGCGCGAAGTTGCTTCCGAGTGCTGCCAAACTCTCCATGCGAGCGAGAATCCAATCGCTTCGGTCGAGCCCATGCTCGGCATGGTATGCTGCCTTGGCTTCGAGCATTAACTTGGGAATGTTCACGCGCGCATCGCATTCATCGCGACACATCTTGCAGTTGACGCACAACCCGGCGACAGCCTTCACTTCCTCGTGAGTCGCCGCGTTCGGATCGACCAGCACGCGGAGTAAGTTGGCCTTCGCTCGTGGAGTGGCGGCCTCTTCTCCGGTGGCCCGGAAGATCGGGCACATGCGCTTCCCGGGTGTTTTAGTTCGGCAGTCCCCACAGCCCGAACAGCGTGTGGCTTCCTCGGTAGGCGAGGAGTCTTTCCACACCAGGAACGGGGTTGTTGGTAGTGGGTGTGTGGTTGGTGCGGGAACGGGGATTTCGGGAGGCGTTCTGGTCTCGGGGCGTTCTTTCACTTCCAACATCCCGCTTCCAGCAGTCCTCAAGGGCCATGCCTCCCGGCTCGGATCGGGGCCGACAATTTTGCCGGGATTCAAAAGGTTTTTCGGATCGAAGATGCGTTTGATTTCCCGGAACACCGGATAGAGTGGGCCAACTTGCCGTTCGACCCACGGCGTCCGGGCGATTCCCGTTCCGTGTTGCGTGCTGACGGTGCCTCCGAGCGAGATCGCAAGCGCGTGGACCGATTCCGCCACTGGCCAGAGCTTGGCCCGGTCGGTTGGATTCTCCAGGTCGATCAGTGGTCGCGTATGAACCTGTCCCAAAAGGGTGTGGATCAGGAACGAGGCAGAGAGTTCGGATCGTTTGAGGATGCTTTGCACGCCCCCCAGAAACTCCGGGAGTGCATCGACAGGAACGCCGACATCTTCGATGAACGCCACTGGCCGCGGTCCCCGGCTGAGTGCGTACAACCCGGCGACCGCGGCTTCGCGGATTCCCTGCACGCGGGCAATCCCCTCCGGTGAGCGGGTGGGTTCCGCGAGAATCAGCAGGAGGTGCGACTGGCGGAGCGTTTCCACCAGTCCCCACGCTCGTTCTGCAGCTTCTCGTTCGGTATTCGCCTCGAACTTGATCATCAGGGCGGCACCGACCGACGTGGGAATCTGCCCAACCCCTTCTCCGGTGCCGGTTCGTCGGGTGATGGAAAGTAGCCGACGGTCGAGAAGGTCGCAGCCCACGGGGTCGAATTGGCGGATGTCGCGACTGGCCCGCACCGCCGCATCGAGCGTTGGGAATCCGAGCAGGGTGAGGCATGTTCCGCCGGGTAGCGGGACTGTTCGCAGCCGGGCAGCGGTAACGATTCCCAGTGTCCCTTCGGAGCCAACGAGCAGCTTCGTGAGATCGATTTGCTCACCCGTCAACGTATTGTGCAGTTGGTATCCACAGCGATCGAATTTCGCGCGCGAGGCATTCCGGGCGATGGCCTCCACATGAGCCCGAAGCAGCGTTGTGGTTGCCGCGGCGATCGCCTGGGTTCGTTCGACGTGCTCACCGTTGGTTTTCAGCTCTCCGATGCTGTCCGCGGCTCCCGAATCCCACACAACATCCAGTCCGAGGACGTGGTCCCGAGTGTACCCGAAGCGGAACGCATTGCTGCCGGAAGCGTTGGTGGCGACCATTCCGCCGATTGTGCAGGTCGCAGCACAGGCAGGTTCGGGCGCAAATCGACGGCCGTGCTTTGCCAGTTCGGCATTCAAGGCCGCACACGTTACGCCGGGTTCCGCAGTGACCGTGTCGCCAGTGATTTTCAGGATTTGTTTGAGCCGGACGCTCAGATCGAGAAGGATAGCTGGGCCAAGGCTCTCCCCTGCGAGTCCGGTTCCGGCACCGCGCGGTATGACCGGCTGGTTGTGGTTGAAGCAATACCGAACCAGCGCAGCGACATCGGCGGTGTCTTCGGGAATTGCGACTGCCAGTGGGGTGACCTGGAAGGGGCTGGCATCGGTGGAATAAAGTCCCCGAGTAAGTGCATCGAAGTGCAACGCACCACGGAATTCACCGCGGAGTTCATCGGTGATTTGCTGAGGATCAAACACGGTGTTCAGGTGCCAGGAGCGAGTCGCGGAACGGAAGACGGGGGACGGGCATCTGGTGACAGGATACAGCAAAAGGTGAGAAGGAGAAAGGCGAGCGGAGAAATGGAGAGTTTAAGTTAGTACTACTCCGTCAGGTGGGTGGCATGAGATGGGTTAGTTTTCAGCCTGAAGGCCCGTTTCCGGGTGTGAGCAAATGCTTCCTGCAGCAGTATGTGGCGATCTTTCAGTGGTGTCATAATCTTGAGTCGCCTCCGCTGGTTTCCTGGGAGCGCTACTGGGTGTGCCTATGATCACCGCTCGGAACACATGAGCCGAAATGTTTGTTACCTTGCGAAGTCGGGTGCCTGACCGAAGGAGTCATTCCATGAAGAGGGGATATCAAGTCGTTTTGTTCACCTTGGCGATGGTAACTGGAACTCTTTTTTATTTCTATTTGGTAGTATTACCCCAGCGCAATCTACTCCGCCGTTCGACTGAAGAGATTACTGCAGCCATGCTTCAATTGACACCTCTGGGCTCTCAACGTGCGGACGTCCAAAACATAGTCAATCACAACGGTTGGGGATTTGGACAGGATTTCAAAGATCCGCCGGGAACAATCGGGGTGGTGTTGGGCGGCTACGACGATTTGATATTCGATACAACAGTTTTCGCTTACTGGGTGTTTGATGATCAAGACAAACTGCAAAAGATTCGGGTTACCAAAATGTGGCTTGGTGCACCCTGAAGGGAGCCTGAAGGGCTGGGATAACCTAGCCCAGGGCAACGCCCTGGGTCTTATGACGGTTTGACAATCCAGCCTGAAGGGCTGGGACAACGAGCCCCTCCGCAAACAGCAAGCATGTGAGAGTGGTTCAGCAAAATGAACGCTTGGTCGCACCCCTTCAGGGTGCGTATGGTTGTTTGATCGTATTCCCAGGGCGTTGCCGGCGTTGCCCTGGGCTATGTTATCCCAGCCTTTCAGGCTGAAGCATTGCAACCTCACAGCCCAGAGGATTTCAACAGAACAAGTTCGTTATGCAGAATGAACTCTATCTCGTATCGCTTCTGATTCCAGCTCACACCATCCAGGTTTGCTTCGTTCCCGAATGTGTGAGAAGTATCGTTGGCCGCGGGGTGCCTGCCTGAAGCTGGAAGGCGATCGGCAGCACCCCACTTGCCAAAACCGCGGCGTTTGCGACTTCCGATTTCCCCGCTAGAATTAGTTTCCCGCCCTGGAGTTGGTACAGCTCCAACATCCAGGGACTGCGATCCACAATCAACACTTCGCGTGTATTCACTTTCGCATAGAAATCGAGCTTGTCGTGCGGATCTTCGCCCGGACTCACAATCTCGACTGCAAGATCGGGACCACCAACCCAGTGCGTTCCACTATTCTTTGCCGGATTAGTCGCGAGATAGACCGCAATGTCCGGTTCACGGTAGTTTGACAGCCACTCGGCATCCCGATCGCTCACGTTTGTACCAGGAACAACCTGGCTTCCCTGATCCCAGTCAATGACATTTGAGAATGCAGAGTTTAACTTTGAGACAATCACCTGGTGGTCATTGTTCGGTAGTGGTGCCACAACAAGGACTCCTTCCCAGACCTCATCGTAACGATTTACCTTCGCGTCATCACGTTCAGTACGGATGCGTTGCTCGAGATACGGGTCGAGGATCAGCACGGGCATCTGGATACCTCCGGCTTCGCCAGTGTTCAGCTTCGCAGTTTTCAGTTTTCAGTTTTCAGCGAAGACATTGTGACTCCACTTGCATTGTCTGAAGGATTTCACTGAACACTGAACACTGAACACTGATCACGGCTTTTTCAAGCTCGCCAGGAACTCGACTACATCTCGCAGTTCCCGTCGGCTGAGTTTCTTGTAAAGGTCATCGGGCATGGCGCTCGGGCCGCTCCGACGCGATTCCACTTCGTCCGCGGGAACGACGATCTCCTTGTTCTCGGCGGTGACCAGCTTGATCTGCTTTTTGTCGTCGCTCTTGAGAACCCCACTTACGGTTCGACCATCCGTAAGGAGCAAAATCACCGTCTCGTAGCCCTTGGCGATCTTCGCGTTCGGATAGACCACCGACTCCAGCAGATACCGCCGATCTTTCTCCTTGTCTGCAGCGATCCCATTTAACTGCGGACCAACCTCACCACCCTGGCCATCCAATTTGTGACATCGCTGGCAATAGACGGCCGAGTTGTTCAGGAAGATGTTTCGCCCACGCTGAGCATCTCCACCCGCCAACGATTCGAGATACGGTGCCAGCTTGTCTCCGGTCTTCGGATCGCTGGCGAGTGCGTTCTGGGCTGCCCGATATTTATCCACCTTCTGCTTGAGCGGAGCGTAGAGCTTAAGTTTGGGCGTATTCACTCGTTGTTCTGCCGCATCGAGGACATCCAGCACAATCTCCCCGGGAACCTTACCCATAATGGCAAGATTGAGCCACTCCTCAAGCAGTTTGTCCACCTCTGACGATGCCCCCAAGCGGGCCAGGGTTGCGAATACTCCTTGTTTCTCCGGCGATGTCCCAAACTTGGCCAGGATCGCGAATGCTCCTTGTTTCTCCGGAATCGATATCTGAGTGCCCTTGAGTAGCTCCGGCAATTCTCGGAGAACAGCAATCGGTTCCAGGCGTGCCTTCACCGCCCGGCCTGCCGCCCGGAGTTTCGGTTCATCGCTGGAAAGAGCGAACGCCGCGAGTTCTTTCGTCATGGGAGATTGCAGGGCATCCACTCCATAAAGTGCTTCGACCCGAACACTGACGGGTTGTTTGACATCCTTCGCCAGCGCAACCATTGCCGGGCCGAACTCCTTGATCCCGAGCTTCGCGGCAACCTGAGCTGCTTCCTTTCGCACAATGTCCGAGCCCGAGAAGATATCGACCCCAACCGCCTTCAGCGCATGCGCAGCGACAGTTGCATCGCGCTTTTCGAGGCTCAGCGTGACGCCCATGATGGGATCGCGGCGCGGTGGATTGGCCCAGTCCGAGAGGAGATGCAACGCAAAGGCCCGCGTGTAATCCGGTTCGCCGCTACGACCCGCAAAGCGGGCGATTCGTTCGGCATTCTCGGAAGTACCAACCAGGAAGCACGCCCCGAGAGCCCGGAATGCGATGGCATCCAGTTGGGCGGGCTTGTCGGCCAGTTTTGCCAGCGCGGGCATCCCAGACATGAGCCGTGTATCGTAGACCGCTCGGGCCGCTTCCGCGACAATCCGCGGTTCGGGATCGGTGAGGAATTCAGCGGTTTTGTCGCTCCCCAGTTTCCGTAGAGCAAGCAAGATTCCGAGGCGAACGGCGGGGACATCGTATTTGCCTTTTGCCTGCATCCAGACATTCCATAGGTCAACGGGATTCCTAGTTGCGTGAACCAGCCCCATCACTGCGGCATGACGGAGATAGGGATCTTTATCGTTGTTGGTCTTGATAAGATCTAAGAGGGGAGCATAAAAGGCTTGCTCCGCTTGCGGCCGACCGGTGACTTCATACCCTTTCGGTAGTTGCAGAATAACCGGCTGGCCGATCTTGCCATACGCAGCAGCAGCGGCGGCTTGCACGCGACCGTCGGGATCAGTCATCAGATCCTTGATCGTGTTTTGAATCTCGTTAATGTGCGGCGTGCCAGAGAGAACGTATTCGGCCTTGCTTCGGTGATGCACGAGGTTGCCAAGCTGTTCTACCGTGGTTCGTTTTACTTCAGCATTTGCATCCTTGAGAAGTGCGAACAGCGGAATGCGGAAATCGATCTCGTCAACGCGAGAGTCGGTCTTGTGGCCAACAATGCCCAGTCCCCACACGGCATGGAGCCGCGCAAGTTGGTTCTTCGATTTCTTGAGCACATCAGAGAACGCTGCAATCGCCACCTCCGGCTTCCGTCCCGCCAACTCGAACTGTGCCTCCTGGCGAACCTGCTGATGCGGGAACTCCAGTAACTTGACCAACTCCTCAACGGTCTTCTTCTCGTATCCCTCCGCAATCAGTTTCTTGGCCTCGGCAACGGCAGGGTTCTTCATCGCCTCGGGGTCCGAGACACGGAAGATGCGTCCCTTGTCTGGCATGTTCCAGCCGTTCGTCCAGTCCGACCAGTAGAAGGCTCCATCCGGCCCAAATTCGCAATCGGTCGGCAGCATGTTTTTGATGAATGGCTGCGGCTTCCCGACAACCTCAAACCCGGCCCCCTTCGGCTTGACCGAGAGCGACCAGATGACGCTCTTGCCCGGTCCACCTGTGAAGTCTGTGCAGAAGAAGTGATCCTTGTACTTATCGTTGAGCCCGATTCCGGGGTAGTGCGTGAGGCCGGATGGTCCATCGGCGAAGTTCAGGAGCGGCGGGACAATGTACGCTGCCTGGCCTTCCCACTGCGGATACCAGAGCTTCTCGGTGTTCCACGGGCCACGGTTTCCCTGCGGTACAGCTGGTGTGTGATAGCCCGTGCCATACTGATATCCACCGCGCCAGCCGCTTTCGCCGCCTTCGACAATGTTGACCCAACGAACCTGGTCGCCGGAGTCCGAGTTGTTATCGCAGGTGAACAGGTTGCCGTAGTCATCGAAAGCCAGTTCCTGTGGGTTTCGCAAGCCTGAGTGAACCACTTCGAGATTGCTGCCATCCCGATCGCAACGCAACACGCAACCGGTATCCGGGTAGAACAGTTTCCGCCCTTCCTTGGTGGTGACGTTCAGGCCACGATCGCCAATCGACATATAGAGCTTGCCATCCGGCCCGATTCGCAGCCCGTGCAGATCGTGACCGATAAACTGAACGTGAATGCCAAAGCCGGTCGCCAACGATTCCTTCACATCTGCCTGATTCGCGTTCTTGGTATCCTTGAGCAGATACAGGTCCGGGATACAGGCGAAGTAAATACTTCCCTTGCGGGCCAGCACGCCCGCGGCAATCCCATCCTCAGCACGGTTGAAGCCATCCGCGAAGACGGTTGCCTTGTCTGCCTTGCCGGAGCCGGTGCTATCCCAGATCAATTTGACCCGTTCGCTGTTCTGCTCGAAGCGTGGGAAGTTGTACTTCTTGTACATCGCCACGCGATCCGCAACCGTCCGACACGCAAGGTCATCATCGAGCCACGGTTTGCCGCGTGTATCGGGAACCCCATCGTGGAGTCTGTGTGTCTCGACAACGTAACAGCGGCCTTTTTCATCGAAGCAAAAACAAACGGGATTAACGAGAAGTGGTTCCGCGGCCCAGACTTCGACCTTGAGGTTCTTGTCGGCAAGCTGCACCTGTGCGGCGGCTTGTTCGGCGGCCGTCTTTTTGGATTGAGCTTTGCCCTTGCCATCATCGACCCCATTTGGGGGCACTGCATAAGCCAGGAACGCGACAACAAGTACGAATACTGGAACAACGACAAACAGGCGGGACATGGGGGAAATGCTCCGAGGCGGGAAGGTGTGTCTTTAGTGAGGCTACCGCAGATGGAAGAGCGCGGCAACGCGATGTTGTGTGGACAGAGTGGATGGGATACTCTTTCAGCCCGCATTGCCGCCTGTCGCGTCCTCCATCTTCACTGCCACATCTTGAACTTAAAACTGCCAAAAAACACGCTGAAAAAAACACGCTGTTTTCGACCACTTTTCATAATTAACTCATTCCACAAATGCAACTCAAACAAGAACTTCCGGATAGAAAAGTGTGTTTAGGTTCGTTTGGCAGAATTGGCATTTTTTCGGACTATATTTATAATGTTTATAACATTATATTATAGATATAACATAATGGCGCGAGCGAGTTCTGTGGGGTGGGTTGCTCGGTCGCAAAGCCGACCTCAACGCACCCTGCAAAATCTCAGTCATGATGCAGCGGTCTCCTCTGCTTCCTCCTGCTTGATTCGCTCCCGACAGGTAGCGAGGATCGCTTTCAGCCACTCCTTCTCCGCTTGTACACCACCAAAATCAATCGACCGCTTGACCTGCGCCAAAGCTGCTTTGACACTAGCAGCAGCGTCGGCAAAAAGGCCCTCCGCCAGTAGCACTGCCGCCGCACCACGTAAAAAAGTGTATTCGCGCAACTCGTTGATCTTTACCTGGTGCAGCCACTTCCTCGCGACCACTGGATTCTGGCGATGGAACCCCTCGAAATATGCTGCCTCCAGGAGGATTGCGGAACGGTCGGTCCCTTGGGCTTCTGCTACCGAGACAAGAGCCCGATCTAAAAGCTCTCCCGCTTGCTCCGGTTGCCCGCGATCCAGAGCGCAATAGTATCCGAGCAGTCCTACTGTTGCGCTCGTTGCTGCGTCCTCAGTTGGCTGCTGCAAACGCATCATGTATTCCGCATCCCATTCTCGTGGTCGGACTCCGTGAAACAACATACCTCCCAGACCGGGACGCTGTATCGCTGGTGGTGCGACTCCAAACAGCCACGCCACCAGAAATCCGATCGACTGCTTGCCATCGCTGGGCAGGAGTGAGAAGTTAATAGGAATCAAATTCTCGACTGCAAATAACAAATTCACCAGGACGGTTGATCCCAGCAGTGCAACAACCCAATTTTCTGTCAGAAGAAATATCTGAATGATTGCCTTGTGGCCTCTTTGGGTGAAATCGTCCAATAATGCTGTTTGCGAGAGCAAAATAAGAGTACACGCCAGAGCAATCACCAAATTGGCCACCACTCCACCTGAAGAGAAAATGCTCGCCTTCAGGAAGTATCTTCGAGAGTCGGCCGGACAAGCAATCACATATCCGGGCTGGGAAGATCGCTTGGAGGTAAACCGGAGCGAGAATTTACCTCTCTGGCGAACCAGCATGAATACTCCGACTCGAACTTGCAGGATGTGCCAGCGGACGCTTACAGCGGCAAGAGCATGACCCAATTCATGGAGCGCGATCATTGCCATGAAAAGTAACACCCAGCCAATCCCTACCAGTGCGCACAAGAAAACATTTTGTTTCGCACCGACTTCAAATATTTGCAAGAACATAATGCCTAAGCACGCCAAGCCGATCGCGATCGTGGCAGGCACCATTATCAGAAATGCAGGCACGAATAGCAGGAACCTCATCAATTGGAATCGGCGGAGTATATGTCTGGTTTTCGCGTCGAATTGTTCACTCCGGGGCATTCTTTGTCGCCTCCGTCATTGCCCGGCACTCTGATCGCACCCCGCCGGATGAACCCTCGGGAGTGGCCGGCGGGGTTTGGTCGGGCGATGAGTTAACGCCCCAGAAGGCTTGGTTGGCCCTGCCCAGAGCGGTCAATCAGGGACGCATACCGGAATAAAATCATTCTCAATGTTATGACAGAAAGCCCTGCTTTCGAGTTTTGAAGTTGCGCTTTTATGGTTGTAATGCGAAGAACCCGATACAAGCCCGAAGCGCCAGCGAGGGAAAAGCTGTCCCTCGCTGGCGCTTCGGGCTTGTAGGTAAAGGTGCTTCCGCACCTTGGTTCCAACTGTGGACCTTTGGGCTTGATCAAAAATCGCAACTTCAAAACTGGCGCTTCGGGCTTGTTTGGATGGTGCTTCCGCACCTCAGTTTCAACTGTGGAACTTTGGGCTTGAGCCATAAGCGCAACTTCAAAACTTTCGAGCGGCGTTTTTTGTTGGGCGTCTCCGTTCGGGCCTGGCTGCTCCGGGGTTCCGTCCTTCGGACCGGCTACGCCGCCCTCTAAATCCCTGACGCATTCCTAGAATGTGGGAACCCAAGGGAGATAACCATGCTCGACACGCCGCGCATTATCCAAACCACGGAACAGTTGATCGCATCCATTCCTCTGGTCGTTCCTCGCAATGAGATCCAGATCGTAATGGGACCAGCAGTCCGCGAGGTTTATTCCGCCCTCGGAACGCAAGGAATTGCTCCAATCGGGCCGTGGTTTACCCACCACCGGAGGCGACCTACGGATACTTTCGACTTTGAAGTCTGTGTGCCGGTTGACGAAAAATTAGCCGCTTCTGGACGTGTAGTACCAGGCAAAATACCAGCCGCACGGGTCGCAAGAGTTGTCTACATCGGCCCCTATGAAGGACTGGCTGCCGCATGGGGTGAGTTTCTCTTGTGGGTCGAAGCCAATAGGCACAAACCGGCAACAAACCTCTGGGAGCAGTACGTCGTGGGACCAGAATCAGGCCCCGATCCTGCCAATTGGCGCACGGAATTGAACCAGCCACTGATAGGGTCATGAATTGCGGAATGGCGGTTCAAACCACCCTACAAAGCCCGCTCGGTCTTACTACTTTCCCAGAAGTGAATCCACAACAAAGCACCCCCGAACATGAGCTGCTTTCTCTTCGCGACAATGATCAAGAACGTCCACGTTGTCGCAACCAGCATCTTGAAGGGCATCCGCGAGGATCGGCATGGGAGAGAAGTCGCGGGAGTCGTAGATACCTTGAGCCAGGGCGAGAACGGTGGAAGTGCGCCAGGAAGGATCGAAGGTCACGGGTCGAAAAGGATTGCCAACGATGTCGCGGAGAATATGAGCGATCTGGACTGCTCGTGCTTTCGGATCGCCCCATTCTTCAAGAGATCTTAAAACGTAGCGGATCGTTGTGAGACCATCCATACCCACATCGTAAACAAGATCTGCTGCAACCATTTGTTCTAGCGGTGTACCCTCCTCAGGATGTCTCGCAGCGCTCTTTATGTCGGCACAGAGTTCTTCCTCAATCGCATCAATTTCAGTCTCGGATAGGCCAAGATCGAACTGAGTTTCAAAATATTCAACCATCTTTCGACAACGATCATCTGCAACAATCAATGGCCACACCAGCCGGCAACACGCTGCCCCGAAAAATGTTCCCTTTCGTTTGGTTCTCTGCGCATGAGGCCAATCTGTCCGAAATGTATCCGCAACGACGGAAAACATCGCCTCGGGGTCGGCACTAATCAGCCATTCGGCTTCGGTCATGGCAACAGCTAGGTTTTGTAGGGGGGTCGAGCCGTGCGCAGCACGTCGAGGCCCACCGGGTTTTCGTTTGCGTGGTATTGGTGGGCCTCGCAAAGCCTCGACCTACTAAACTACTCCGTCAGACTTGAAGCGGGGGCGGCATAAGCTGGTTGGTTTTCAGCCTGAAGGGCTGGGACAACATAGCCCAGGGCAACGCCCTGGGTCTCATGACGGTTTGACAATCCAGCCTGAAGGGCTGGGACAACAAGCTCACCTTAAGTTGCGAACTGTCGCACCCCTTCAGGGTGCATATGGTTGTTTGATCGTCTTTCCCAGGGCGTTGCCCTGGGCTATGTTGTCCCAGCCTTTCAGGCTGAAATCAAAA
>DASZJS010000866.1:0-11414 GCA_035947935.1 Gemmata sp.
GCACGATGCGACAGTGCGAGCTGAACTCGACAAACTCATGTCCAGAGTTGAGACTCTCCTGACGGAACTGGACATCAAGAGAGAAGCCGAGGGGTCGTTTCTGTTGTTCCACTCGGATGTGAAAACCGAACTCGCGATATCCGCCGAGCAGAGCAAAAAAATCGATAAGTATTCAGTTCGACCCAGCTCTGGCAGTGGCGGTTTTTCGGGTAAAGGACATGGGTTTGGATGGGGTCGTCCCGGGATAAATCCTACTCCCTCACTGAGCCAGAAAGACAAGAACGAACTCATCCAAAGCCTGACGGGATCGCAACGTCAACGACTGCGACAAATCTACGTTCAGTTCCGCGGCCCAAGCGCCTTCACTGAACTGGATGTGATCGAGGCACTCGACCTGACCCCGGCACAGCGACAGCACATCAAACTGTTGCAGAATGAGGGTATGAACGGCTTCGGTTTCTCGGCGTTAAGCTATCTGGGCAAAATCGGTGGAATGCCGCAAAAGCTGCCTGGCGGCCTCGATCCCGGCGTAAAGATTATGGACAAGATCGTGGAGTATCTGACACCCGCTCAACGGGAAACCTGGCACACACTCACTGGCGCACCATTCCACATATCGTATCGATGACATTTGGTACAATTGTCTTCGCCAAACACTGCGATTGGCTAGACCTGACCCGTGTGGTAACATCCGTGCAGTAGATGGTTGCCCCCGTTGAAGATCTGAACATGTCTCAAATTGTTGCCGAACTCTTACACGCCGCCCTCACGTTATCCGAGCCCGAACGGGCAGAACTGGTGGAATTGCTCGCGGCCTCGCTCACCTCACCGACGAGTTCGTTACATCCCTCTTGTGCCGCGGAACTCCGTCGCAGAGTTGCCGAGATCGACTCCGGCCAATTGCAACCCGTCCCGTGGGATGAGGTTCGCCGGCAGGTGCAGGCGCAATTGGATAGCGACGGGACGCCAAATGGCTAACGTCGCCTTCCACCCTGCCGCCCAGCGGGAGTATCAAGCGGCCGTCGGCTGGTATCAGCAACGGAACCCAGCTGCGGCTCGTCGGTTCGTCGCGGAGGTTGATCGGGTTATGGCCCAGATCAGCATCCAGCCGGATCGGTTTGGGTGGTACGACGACGAGTTCCGCGAAACCGTACTACGACGATACCCTTATAGTATGGTCTACCGCATAGAATCATCAGGAGACGAGCGGTCGCCCACACAAGTCGAGAGCCAGGGTATTGGCAAGACCGAGCCTGATCCAGACAAGTTTCTGCTACTCGAACGAAGCACATAGAGGCTTTAAATTCCCCCTCACTTCTTGCACATCTCCCACACACCGGGTACCACTGGGTTCACAGGATTCGATTCAGCTCTTCCTGGCGAACTCGGGCAAGCAATCATGAACCCTCTCCGTCTGTTTTTTACAGTTATTTTCGTTACCGTTGGTGTCTCTTCGACCCAGGCGGCCGAGCCGTGGGTTGATTCCAGACTGCCCGTTACCGATGGCCTCGAACTGTGGCTCGATGCTTCCCGAATCGATGCAGCAGCTAAATCCGCGAAAGAACCCCCGGTCGCTGCGAATGGGAAACTCGCTGTGTGGCCGGATGGGTCGGGCAAAGCACGACACCTGCAGCAATCGGTCGATGCCGCTCGGCCATCACTCCTGCGAGTCGGCGAATCGTCACTCGTCCGTTTCGATGGGGAGGATGACTGCCTTCGGCTCACACAGCCGAGTGGAGAACTCCGGGCATTTACAGCCTTCGCGGTTGTCGTTCCCCGCATGAATCCCGGTGATTTTCGAGGCTTTTTCGCCCTGAATGCCCCCAACGGACGGGATTACGACACTGGCCTCACGATTGATATGGGACCGGGGGGAACGCCGCGGTTCACGCAGTTGAATGTTGAAGGACGCGGGTTCGGCGGAGCCAGAAACCTTCTCAAACCCGGCGGACCTTTCGGCCAGCTCTACCAACTCGAAATCCGCGGCGATCCCGCCACCAAATCCATCCGCGTGGATGTGGATGGTCTGCTTTCGGGCGATCGACCGTGGGACGCCACACCGCTGAGTCTGGCCGAAATCACGGTAGGGGCGCGGTTCTACACCAACGGCCCTGGTGCGCAGCAGGTTCGCGGGTTCGCTCGGACAGACATTGCGGAAATTCTTCTCTTCAATCGCATCTTATCTCCAGAGGAAACGAAGAAAGTTCGCGCCTATCTCGATGCCAAGTATGCGGACCTGAAACGGAATCTGCCACCAGATGGCGATGGTCGCGGCGAACTGATCATCCCGGTCAAAGAGCCGCCGCCGGTGCAGATGTTTCTCCCTGGCTTCACCGTTCGCGAATTGCCGTTCGATCTCAGCAACGTGAATAACGTGAAGTATCGACACGATGGGGCGCTTGTGGCCCTTTGCTACAACGGCGATATCTGGATTCTGCGCGATACCGATGGCGATGGCATTGAAGACAAGGCTGAACTCTTCTGGGAAAACAAGGGGCGTCTCCGAGCACCCATCGGAATGGACCTCACACCGCCCGGCTACAAGCATGGCACAGGTGTTTTCGTGGCGAGCAAGGGTAAGTGTTCGCTGATTGTCGATACGGATGGCGATGGAAAGGCGGACAAGGAGATCATCGTTGCCGAGGGATGGAAAGAATTGCCGCACGGGGTAGATGCTCTTGGCGTGGCAATCGATCCAAAGGATGGGAGCGTTTACTTTGGCCTGGGCACGACCGATTACACCAATGCCTATCTGGAGAAAGATGGCAAAGCGAAGTATTCGCTCAAGGATGAACGGGGAACTGTTCTGCACGTGTCGCCAGACTTCAAGACGCGGGAAATCTTCGCCACGGGCATTCGCTTCTCGGTTGGGCTTCGCTTCAACAGTCGCGGCGATCTCTTCGCCACAGATCAGGAGGGAGCAACGTGGTTACCCAACGGCAACCCTCTCGATGAACTGCTTCACCTCGAAAAAGGCCGGCATTATGGTTTCCCACCGCGACACCCCAAGCACCTTCCCAATGTGATCGATGAACCAAGCGTTTTCGATTATGGACCACAACACCAATCGACCTGCGGCTTGAACTTCAACGAACCCGTGAAAGCAGGTGGACCAATCTTCGGCCCGAAATCGTGGTCCGGCGATGCCATCGTCACGGGCTATTCCCGCGGCAAACTCTATCGCACGCTGTTGTTGAAAACGGACAGCGGGTATGTCGCGAGAAATCAGCTCATTGCGTGTCTGAACATGCTCGCGGTCGATGCGTGTATTGGTCCCGACGGTTCGCTGGTGGTGGCGTGTCATGGGGGTGGTCCAGACTGGGGTAACGGTCCCACGGGCAAGGGGAAGCTCTACAAGATCACCCATTCGGATCGCGACCACCCGCAGCCGCTTTTCGCATGGCCAGCCGGTCCTCGTGAAGTGCGCATCGAGTTCGACCGTCCTGTCGATCCGCAGTTGCTTCGCGATGTGCTGGCTCAAACGAAGATTGCGGCTGGTAAGTTTGTCCGGGCTGGCGATCGGTTTGAATCGCTCTGGCCCGGGTATGCGGTGGTTCAGGCCCAGAAGGCAACGCCGCGGTTCGATGTGCCAGTGCGATCTGCCCAGTTGACACCCGATCGCCGCTCGTTGATTTTGGCAACCGACCCACTCCCCGCAGCAGTTCATTACGCGATCACTTTGCCCGGCATGGGCCGACCAGCGCAGGATAAGCAACCGAAGGGTGTGCTTCCCCAGCATCCGCAAATCGATCTCGATTTCGATCTCTCTGGCTGCGAGGCAACGTGGACCACACCTGAAGGCAAAGTGCTGTGGACCGGCTGGCTCCCAAGCCTCGATCTCGCGGTGTCGCGGAAATTCACTGAGGGGAGCGCCTCCCACGATGCGCTCTGGGCGGCGATGAAGAAGCCGGGGAGCTTGACGTTGAAGTCGCAGTTAAACCTTGCGGATATGCTTCGTCCAGCGGTGCAACCGGGTTCGCGGATCGACTATGAATGGCCCGTTGAGAAGGTCATGGTGTCATACAAAACGTATGCAGACGCTAGCGTCATCGCGGCTAATGCCACCGATATGAGTGCAAAAGCAGATGGCGGATTTACCGAAGGAACGATCTTCTTCACACCAAAACCTGGGCAACCAAACCTCATCGAAATCCGGTTAAAGGATAATCCTCACCTCACTGATTTTCCTTTTTCTCTCTCTTACTCGACTAACGAGGACAAGCGACCCCGCGCCATGCAACTGCACCGCATGCTGATGCCTTGGGCGGATACCAAGGCTGCTGTTGGCGAGATGGTCAAGCCCCTGAAGGTGCCGGAACTTGAGGGTGGAAGCTGGGCACGCGGGCGCAAGGTGTTCTTCAGTGAGACAGCCTCGTGCTTCAAGTGCCACACCATCCAGGGACAAGGCGGAAACATTGGCCCAGACCTCTCGAACCTCATCCACCGCGATTACCCCTCGGTCCTTCGCGACATCGCGCAACCGAGCTTCGCCATCAATCCGGACTATCTCACATACTCGGTTCAACTCAAGGACGAGCGATCTCTCTTGGGTGTGATTCGCACCGATGGTAACAAACTTCACATCGGCGACAACAAGGGAACGACGACAACGATCGACAAAAACGATGTCGAATCGCTGCGGCCATCGGCTCAATCGATTATGCCGGATGATCTCCTGAAACAACTCGGCCCGGAGCGAACGCGCGATCTCCTGACCTTTCTGCTAACCCCGCCGCCTTCCATGCCGCGAGACTACACCGGGACGCGGCCCAAGCCGCGATCGACCGCCGAGGTCAACGCTATCCTCGCGGGTGCGCCCAAGCCACCCGAGAAAACTCGACCGATTCGGATGGTGCTTATCGCGGGGCCGAAGGATCACGGCCCGGGCGAACACGATTACCCGGCCTGGCAAAAAGCGTGGACGGAACTGATGGGGGCTGCCGACAAGGTCGAGGTGGCAACAGCCTGGGAGTGGCCAGCAAAAGAAGAGTTCCAGAAGGCCGATGTCATGGTCTTCTTCCAGCGTGGAAGCTGGGATGCCAAACGCGCGGCGGAGATCGATGCGTTCCTCGAACGCGGTGGCGGCCTCGTCTATATCCACTGGGCAGTGGATGGTCAGAAGGACTCGCCCGGGTTCGCCAAACGGATTGGTCTTGCCTGGGGGAACGGTTCCAAGTTCCGCCACGGCCCGGTGGACCTGACTTTCAATCGCGAGGCCAAACACCCGGTTGCCCGGAACTTCGACAAGCTCTCCCTGGTAGATGAAAGTTACTGGGATTTGATGGGCGAACTGCCCGCCGGGCGGATCATCGCCTCCGCAGTGGAAGACAAGCAACCGCGTCCGCTGTTCTGGTCGCTGGAGCAAGGCCAGGGCCGAGTGTTTGTTTCGATTCCGGGACATTACTCGTGGTCGTTCGATGATCCGCTATTCCGTGTTGTTCTTCTGCGTGCAATTGCGTGGGCAGCTCACGAGCCAGTGGATCGCTTCAACGAACTCGTCTGGCCGGGAGCGGATGTAACGAAGCCGTGAGTTGTTGGGGGAGAAAACTGAGGCTGCAATAACCGTAGGGTGTGGGTTATTAGATGCACAGAAAGAAAGTGCAGAAAAGGAGGTTGTGCTTGCCTCGCTGCGATGAAACCCCGATCGCATTTCGGTCGCTCTACGGCAGCCCTCTTATTGAGGTACGCGACTACAACTGTCGCGCCTGTCGTGGCGGACCCACGCCCGAGGAGAATTCCAGAAGCAATAACATCGTCCTCTTGCGTCATGGAGCGTTCTGCAAGCACTTCGGACGGCACAGTGTGGTTGCCGATGTCAACCAGGCGGTATTTTTCTCCGCGGAATCGACTTATCGCGTCAGTCATCCCGCCGACTGCGGCGATCGCGGAACCGTCTTTGCCGTTTCACCAAGGTTGCTGAACGATATCGTTCGCGAACTCGATCCTTCGATCGAGGACCACCCCAAACGGCCGTTTTCCTTTGTGACTGGCCCCTGCGATTCAGACGTTTTCTGGCGACATCGCGAACTCGTCCAGCGTCTGGAGACAGCCGAAATCAATCCGCTCGAACATCTCTGGGCCGATGTCACCGCAATTCAGCTCGTCGCCGATGTGCTGGAAGCGGCGTTTGCTCGACATGGCCTGCCGCGGAAACGCCGCCGTGATGGGACGGATGCAGATCACACCGAGCGTGTGGAAGCAGTCAAAATTCACCTCGCGAGTCGATTGGGAGAACGCATCTCGCTTGAAGAAGTTGCCCGCATGGTCCACACATCGCCGTTTCATCTCGCCCGCATCTTTCAGCAGCGAACCACCGTACCGATCCATCGGTACTTGATGCGGCTGCGCTTGCGTGCTTCGCTCGAACGGTTGGCCGCGGGCGCGGTCGACCTCACAGCGCTGGCGCTCGAACTTGGGTTTTCCAGTCACAGTCACTTCACCGATTCCTTTCGCAAGGAGTTCGGCTGCACGCCATCCGCCATCCGCTGTGATCGAACTCCCCGTGCGATTCGCGAAATGAGCAAGAATCTGGAAGTCTGATCTTTCGCCCCCAATTACTATCCCTTCACGAGAATCGCTGGCGGTGGTCGCTACGGCTCGTGTGCTGAATTTCAGTTCAAAGGGAATCACATGAAGACGAAAAAATGTCCTGTGTGCGACTGGGAAATCAAGGAAGGCGGTATCGCGGTCAAGGTTGGCGGTAAAGAGGTCGTCGTGTGCTGCGATGACTGCGCGAAGAAAGTGAAAGAGAACCCGGCCCAATACACCGGTACGGCCAAGTAACTCTCCCATCACAACCACGCCATCCACGTGCGGCAACGGAGTTGCCGCACGTGGATGGCCGCTCACATTTCACATTTCCTGTTGTTTTGTGCTCGCGAAAGCAGTGCGAATCCGATTTTTTCCGTTCCGCCCATGCCGTGCGATAACACTTCAAGAGGCTCAAAATCCGCCGGACATACCGGCCTGGAGACGCATGCGCGTTCATTGTGGGTCTCGCCGATTCACGTACTCATACGGAGAGACTTCATGTTCTGGTTCGCACTTTTTGGCCATAAGAATCCAGAACGAAGAGTGAAACGTAAACGGGCCACTCGTCATCCCAACAGGGGTCTGCTGAAACTCGAAAGCCTGGAATCACGACTCACACCGGCAACCCTGATCGTCAATGCAACGCACTCATTTCTCAATCAACTTGCGGTGGCGACGGCAGGTTCAACACTTCAGATTGAACCTGGGGCAATCATCGGGAACACGAATAGCAACTCAGGCGCAGTCGTTGGCACTGTTGCCGCCGGTAGCACGTCTTTCCTCAGTACCGCATCGTATACACCCGGCCAAATCATCACAATCACTTCAGGCGGAAATGTCGATACGGCCCTGGTCGACAGCGTCTCGACAATCGGCGGGTCGTTTTCGCTTACCCTGAATGCCCCGCTGGAGTTTGCTCACAAAAACGCCGATCCGATCGCTCCTGTGGCAAGTACGATTGGAATCGACAAGGCTGTCATGATCGCTGGTGATCCCGCCAAACCGCCTTCCACACTGTTTAATGGCACAGCCATCGAATATTTCACCCAGAATGGCGTGCCCGGTTCCGATACCCTTCGCAATCTGTCGCTGACCGCCATCAGTGGCACAACGAGCGGCAACTTGAGCATTGTGAGCGATACGTTCAATGTCGCATCGGGCACCACTTCACCCATCGCCGTTACATCTCAAAGTGCATTGATGATCGGCAATGACACGTTCACGGTCGGAGCTTCTGCGTCATTACTTGCGGTCGTTGTCGGCGAGACCAACGCTGGCGCGATTACCCTCGCCAACGACGACATCACCGTCGCAGGTAAAGTCGACTTCGATGGTATTATTTTGTTCAGTGATTCCGGACTTATCTCCCTTTCGAGCAACAACCTCAACATCGCAGGCACGGACAGCGGTAATGGCATTGATCTGATGACCGCAGGCGACGTTACCGTTAGCTCGACCACTGTGAATCTGAGCGGAGCAACAACTGGCACGGCCCTGGAGGTGACTGGCGGTGATTGCAGCCTCAGCAACATCGCAATTACAGCTGGTTCGTCGCTAGGCACAGCCCTTGAAGTCACCGCCAGCGGCGACCTTTCCCTGACGGGCACAAATAGCGTGACTGTCGCTGGAGCAGTTGCGACAGGAGTGGATCTTACGGCAACTGCCAACGCGACAGTCTCAAACCTGACAGCCAAGTTCGAGAACAACATCACAAATGACGCTGTGGATATCTTCACACCTGACATGGCGAGCATCAGCAACATCAACCTCACAGTTGTTGGTAACGTCGGCGATGATGGAATTAATACCACCGACAATAGCAATGCTGCGGGCTCCCTGCTCTTGAACAATGTGAGTGTTCTTCTGGAAGGCTCTGCCGTCTGCGGGGTCGTTGCGGGATCTTCAGGCAACCTCAACGTGACTGGAACCGAAAGCGTAACCGTGAATGGCGCGGCAGGTACTGCTGGAATGGTGTTGAGTTCGCAGATGGGAAACATCACCGTTTCCACCGGTCTGAACGTGAAACTCGGTTCAACCGCGACTTATGGCCTGGAGGTGAATGCCGAACAAGGCAATCTCACCATCACCGGCCCGGTTGTGGTGCAAGTGAGCGGGGCGGTCACGGACGATGGGGTCAGTATTGTTTCGGGAAATCTACTCTCCGTCGGAGCCTTCACTGTCACTCTCGACAGCACAACCGAATTTGGAATCGAGATGCAGGCGGCAGGTGTCTCAGTCGCTGGCCCGCTCAATCTCAAGATCGTCGGGGCAGTGGCAAGCGATGGTTTGGTAATCGAGTCAGACTCCGATGCCGCCATCGCCGATCCGATCAGTGTCACACTCGAATCCAACGCATTAAATGGTCTCGATCTCGATGCTGCCGGTACGCTCACCGTTGCCGGTGCGATCGACTTGAATGTGACTGGTTCCATCTCAAGCAATGGGATCCTTATTGAGGGCGATCAAATCACCCGCCTGAGTGGGAGTGTAAAGGTCACGATCCAGGGTGGCGCTGGGGCTGGGTTACAGATGGCTTCGGAACACGGTTCGATCATCGCAACATCGGGGATCGCGGTGAACGTCGTTGGGCCGACGAGTGGCAATGTGTCGGGAATTGTGACAGTGGCAGCTTCCACAAGTGCCACATTGGCCAACGTGAAAGTGACTGCAAAGGCCCTTGAAAATGAGGCAGGGCTCGTGGTGGCAGCGGATACCGGGCCTCTAACCGTCAGCAATGTGCAGGTTATTGCGAGCGGTGGCTCACCGTTGGCAGGAGGTATCGATCTGGACTCGCAGGGTGGTAGCGTCGCAGTTTCGGATGTCAACTTCTCCATGAGTGGTCAGGCTGACTTCGGACTCAAGGTCCGCTCCCAATCTGCTGCGACTGTCGCCAACGCAACTGTCACGGTTTCGGGCGCAATAGCCGGCAACGGGATCGACATTGGCAGCCAAGGCACAGTGAACCTAGCCGGGCTTTCGGCGATTTTGCAAAACAGCGCGGGCGTTGATGGGATCAATGTGTTCGGCGCTGGCGTAAACGTCACCGGAGCAATTGCCGTCCATGTGACCGGTGCGCTATCCAGCGATGGTATCTCAATCGACACGAGTTCGGGAAGCCTCGCCATCACAGCCCCGATTTCGGTCAATCTTGGCTCAACGGCTTCCTACGGATTGAATTTCGACAGTATCAGTGCAATTTCCGACACCGGCACTCTCACGGTGAATGTCGTTGGCAACGTAAGTGATGCAGGCGCAAGCCTTGAGGCCGGCACCGGTCTCACGATCGGGGGGAACACTACTGCGACCTTGGGAGGAACCGCGGGGTATGGACTCGACGCCACAACAATCAAGGGCAGCTTGAAAAACACCGCTCCCATTACCGTTTCGGTGGCTGGGGTAGTTTCCGATGCCAGTGCAGCGTTTTCTGGTGCTTGCACTCTCAACAACCTCAACCTCGCACTCAGCAAAGGCAGCACCAATGATGGTCTGGATGTGGGCTCGCCAACGGGCAATCTCAACCTCACCAACACGACGCTCAAAATCACCGGGCCGGTAACGGGTGCCGGTCTCAGCCTCATTGCCAATCAAGGCAACATCAGCACAACAAATCTCAACATCAATTTGAGTGCGACGGTGGGCAATGGGATTGATGCGAACGCCGCGAACGGCAATTTGAGCATGACCGGGACCACACTGATTGTTTCAGGCAATGTGAGCAATGGTGGCGTTGCGTTGGGTGCCGGATCGTCTCTTAACCTCCAGACTACCAACGTGACTCTCAAGGGAACTTCGTCGTTTGCTTTCGATGCTGGCGGGGGCACTTTATCGGTCAGTGGGCTCAATCTGCAGGAGACGGGAGCGATTGCCCATACATGTGCTTATCTCGAGAGCAGCGGCGGCAACACAACGATCTCATCCAGTACCATCACACTGGGAAGCACCACGAATGTTGGTCTGGACATCTCCTCCCAAGGCGATGAGACTCTCAGCGGAGTCAGTTTCAAGGAAGCCGGGTTCGCAACAGTACAGGGAGTCGGTCTGTCCAGCCAGGGGAATCTGTCGGCCACGGGCGACAACTTCACATTCAGCAAGGGCACAGGCGGATCAGTCCTTGAAGTGGACTGCATCGGAGGTAACGCGGTCTTCAGCAAGGATTCATTCGCTGCGAACGCAACGGTTAGCGCGGGTATTGAAGTCCAAGCTAACGGAAGCCTCACACTCGAAAACACGAGCGTCGTATTGAACTCTGGAGCAACTATTGGCGCACTTCTGTACTCAAACGCAGGAAACCCACAGATTATTGAGAACGATACGTTTTCGACTTCCGGGAAGGGAACTGGCCTGATCTTATCCGACGGAGTATCGGGCGTTGCCCTCGTTCAGGACAACAACTTCCAGAACAATTTGGTGGGTGTGGAGATCAGCGGCGACGGGACCGATGTGGGCGAAATCGACCTGGGTGGTGGAACCCTGGGAAGTCTCGGGGGCAATAACTTCAAGGGTTATACTGGCAGCGCTGGCAACTACGCCATTGAGCTGACCAATACCAACAGCGCCGGTACAGTGTATGCACTCGACAACCTTTTCAGCGTCACCAATCCCTTAACCGTTATCCAGGACGGTACCCATAACACCAATGGAACCGGCACTGGAGTCATTGCGGTGTGACGAGTTTGGCCTCAGATTTAATAGTCGAAAAACCAGTTGGAGGAAGCGGCGACGGGTTACTACTTGAGATCGCCCAATTGCGAATCGCGTGACAGGGCAATAAGTATATTTGAGACGGCCTATGATGACGTTCTCTCACCCGTCGCCCAAATATATGCCCAACGAGGAAACGCGATGCAACTTGGAATGATCGGACTCGGTCGGATGGGGGCGAA
>DASZJS010000867.1:0-4722 GCA_035947935.1 Gemmata sp.
GCCGCGACCCGCAACGCGGGCGATTCTGACGCCGAACTGCTCAATCGGTATGTTGCGGAGCGCGATGGACCGGCTTTTGCCGCTCTGGTCGCGCGGCACGGTTCAATGGTGTTCGGAGTGTGTCAGCGCATCATCAGCGACTGGCACATCGCCGAGGACGCGTTCCAGGCTGCATTCCTGGTCCTGGCGCGCCGAGCCGCAACAGTTTCGCCACCGAGCGCGGTCGCGGGGTGGTTGCACGGGGTCGCGGTTCGGGTCGCCAAAAACGCCCGTCGCACCGAACTGCGGCGAACGGGACGCGAGCGCCCGACCCAGGAACCACCTGAACTGGTAGCTCCTGCCGCACCCGACACCGATCTCCGCGACGTGATCGACTGCGAGTTGCTGTGCCTTCCCCAGAAGTACCGCGAGTTACTCGTCGCGTGCGACCTGGAGGAGCGCGAGCGCCGGTCCGTGGCCGCAGCGCTGGGCATCCCGGAGGGCACCCTCTCCAGTCGGCTCACTGCCGCCCGGAAGATGCTTGCCGGGCGGCTGGCGAAACGCGGAGTTGCACCGTCGTGCGTGGCGCTGATTACACTCAACGGTCCAAGGCTGGTCGCGTGTGAGGTTCCCCGAATAGTTCTGGCGTCCGCGGCAAAGTTGGGGTGCAGCGCGGCTGGCACGGTGCCAGCCATCGTCGCGTCCCTTGCCTCTACAGCGAGCCGAATCGTGATCCATCGAATCCTGGCGCCCATTGCGATTCTCGTCCTGACTGCGTTCGGAGCGGCGATCGCCACACTCACCGCGGGCGGTGCCCCGCCCACCACACAACTCCCGGCTGTCGTCGCCAGTATTGCGGCCGTACGCCACACTGAGCCGCCGAAGGCGGACCCGCAGCCGGCACCGCGCGGACCGAACAAGATCCTCTTCACCCGCGTCTTTCGGCTCACGGTCGTTGATCGGCACCTCGTACTCATCGATCCGGACGGCAAGAACGAAGAAGCCCTTCCGACCGGCGAGGGCAAGTATCAGCCGTATGACGCGTGGTTCTCCCCGGACGGCTCGATGCTCGCGGTCATCGGTATGGACTACGACAACCAAATGCAGAAATCGTCCTACCCGCTTTATTTACGCAAGACCGACGACAAGGACGCCGTCACTGACCTCGATGTCGAGTGCCGGGTAGTCGTCTGGTCGGCTGATGGGACTCAGCTCGCGTGTACCGATTACCAGGATGTTCTGGGAAAGGAGAATGTCTTCACCCACTTCCTGATTGATGTGAAGACCAAAGCCAAGACCACGTTGAAATTGCCGAGCAATCACATGATCAACGACTGGTCGCGCGACGGGAAGTACTTCCTCACCACCAGCATCGATATCACCGAGGAAAGCGGGACAGCAGGTTTGCACCTGATGAACCATGACGGCACCGAGCACAAAGCGCTCACGGACAAGTCGCAATTCGCACTGGGCGGCAGACTCTCCCCGGACGGCAAACGGGTGCTGTTCTTAAAGCGAACACTCCCGCCCAAGGACAAACCGGGTCAGGCCAAAGACGTCCTTACCGTGCTCGACATCGCGACCGGAAAATCGATCAAGGTCGAAGACATGCCGCTGAACGCAGAACTCATGAACCTATGTTGGGGGCCAGACGGCAAGCGGATCGCTTACGTGTGGAAGGAGCGTCACGAGGGAACACCGGAAGAAATCAACGAGAAGGAAACCACGACGACGGTGGTCGTCTGCGACCTGGACGGCAAGAACCAGAAAACCATCGCCACCGCGAAGGGCAAAGGACTGTTGCAAACCATCGCCGGGCTCGATTGGCGCTAGCAGCATGGCCACGCCCTAACAGCAACCCCCGCCCAATCACGGGCGGGGGTTGTTTTTAATGGTCGGCACCGCGAACACGATCGTGCTGATGCCGAGAGTCGCTTGCTTGGATGAATTGACCCCG
This sequence comes from Gemmata sp., assembly GCA_035947935.1. GTDB lineage: Bacteria > Planctomycetota > Planctomycetia > Gemmatales > Gemmataceae > Gemmata. The sequence goes on from DASZJS010000867.1 coordinate 1,937, forward strand.
CAGGCCAACAGCCTATGATAATGAGGAGGGTATTCTTTCCCTATCCGGTTGCATTGCCGTACCGCGACGAGGTTTACCTGTGGGGTTGTCGTTCATCCTCGTCTTGTGTGTGGCGGGTGCGTTCTGCCTCACTCCTCTTGCCATCTACCTTTTTTGGCTTACTCAAGTTACGCGGCGAGATCGCCCCACGATGTTTACGGGTTCGTGGGATTTTGTTGGACTCCTCATTGGTCTCTCCGGGTTCATCCTGTTCGGTGGCGGTTTGGTCCTATCGCTTTTACAATCAAACTTTCGTTACTGGATGCGCGGGAATTTCGAGTCCTTCCGGATTGCCTGGGGACAGGATAAATTGACGTGGATGCTGCTCGGTTGCACCTATCTGATCCTCGTAGTCGGTTGGATTTTCCTGATGCTTTCGTCGCGTCGTCGGTCGCTTGTGGTTTACAACATCGATCCCGCTGCGTTCGAGATGACCCTGACCGAAGTGTTTGAGCACCTCAACCACCCTGTGGAGCGGCGAGGGAATTTGTGGGTGAGTGGGGTTCCGCTGTTTGAACTGGAGCGGTTCCCCCGAGGCCGAACAGTGACCCTCCGTTGGGTTGCAGAGGACCAGCTTTTATTTCAGGAGGTCGAACGACTCGTGCGGGAGGCGATTCGGTCTCTTTTCGCCGACGATAATGTCTCCACTCACTGGTTGATGGCGGCTGCGATTGGGGCGGGTTTTTCGGCCGTATCCTGTTTCGGACTGCTGATCTACGCACTCCATCTTCTCTCTCGTTGACATCATCTCGATTTTTTTCCCATCTCTTACCCGAAGATCACTCCGGTTTTGTCGACCATTCGGCCGATAACACGGTTACGGAACGGCGGGGCGGTCGCTTTGCCACTCAAATGAGGAACCGGACATGAAACGGGTGATGATTGGCTTGGCCACCGCGGCCGGGTTGTGTTTATACACAGGATTCGCATCATCTGACCCTGGGGGGTACATGATGCCAAGTGGTTCTGGCGCATCAAGTTTGCCATCATGGGCACAAGTTGCGGGACCGAATACCCTGCTCGGTGCCGGTGATCTACCACCGGGGCGGCCGCCAGATAAATACGGGTTACACCCCTGTCTGAAGAAGTTATTCCACATCCCTGTGGCTAATGGCCCAAGGGTGCCGGGTTATGGAGCAACGGGCTATAACCCGCTCACGAACCCGGCAAACTGGGCAGCAGGAGGCTATGGCATGGGTGGGCCGGCTTTAAGCCCCAACGGGTTCCCCCCTGGTGCCTATGGTCCAGCTTCCGGTGGTCCGCCCGCGGGTTGCGCGAACTGCCAGGCTGGCCCTTATCAACAGTACCCGCAACCGTATGGCCCTATGATGCAAGGTACGCTGGCGTTCCCCCATAACTCGTTCGTTCGGAGCCCCCGCGACTACTTCATGGTGGATGTGAATAAGTGATTGTGGCCTGAATGTGGAACATCCCCATCCGGAGATTCCCGTCAGGCAATGGAAGAAGAAACATCCAGGCGTAGTCCTCACGCTTTGCGTAAGGACTACGCCTTTTGCCATTGTCCTGTCCCAATCCCCCAAACCCGCACACTCAACCACCTCGCCATACGTCAGTTCGGGTTGAACTGGAAAAGGAAGATCGGTATTTCCCCGCGATCAAAGCTTCTGGAGTTCCCAGGGCCGTCCGCGATTGGTTCTGTCGCGCTGGTTCCTGCTCCGACCCTTAACCCTGATCCCTCGGGTGAGTGGTGCTTCGATTGTTGTCAATCGCTGTGTCCGTCGTCGCGTCGCTCGGACTAACCGGGTGTGCCGGAGGATGGGAGACGGTCACCAGTCATCGATTTCGGGATGGGATGCTGGACCATCCACTTGAAACCACGAAATCGTTGTGGGTTCTGGAAGATCCGATGTTGGTTCTCCGAACTGATCCGCCTCGCGATGGAGATGAACGAGCCGATGCGATACACCGGTTGAAGGAACCGATTCGCAACAAGGGAACCCAGGAAGATCAGGACATCATCGTCAATGTGCTGGCGAAAACCGCCACATCTGATCCGAGTCCCGTCCTGCGTATGGAGGCAATTGGGGCACTCGGCCGGTTTGAAGATCCACGGGTGGCGGGTATCCTGATCGTGGCCTATAAGAGCGCCCACGGGCGAAAGGGCTTTGAGCCCCCTCCAACTCCGCAATCGAAACCGGATGTGGTCGTTGCGGGCTTGAGTGCCGGTCGTGCGCCAACATCGCTCGCTGGCCGGACTGCTGATGCGATCAAATCGCCAGCCGACTACCAAGGCTTCCAACCGGAGTGGGTGACTGCGATCCGATGCCGGGCAGCCGATTCGCTGGGCCGGACAAGTCGACCGGAAGCCGCGAAGTTCCTGGCTGCCGTTGCTGGCGGTGCTGGATTGGACATAGCTCCTGAAGGAAGCGAAGACCGCGATATTCGCCTTGCAGCCGTTCGCGGGCTCGGTCGGTGTCGGCAACCCGAGGCTGTGATTGCACTGACGCAAGTCTTGAATCAGGCGACCAGCGTCAATCCGATTTCGCAAGATACCGCCATCATTGGGCGGACCCATGAAGGACTTGTCTGGCTGACCGGCAAGAAACTCTCAGCTGATCCCCAGCAGTGGAACGAGGTGGTTCAGGCAGGCGTTGTCATTGCTCCAGAACCGCCGTGGTGGGAGCAAACGATTGTCCAGGTCTCGGCGTGGGTCAAATAGGGAAGGGATGAAGGATGAGGATGAAAGAAAACATTCTTTTGTCATCCTTCATCCTTCATCCCTCATC
>DASZJS010000868.1:0-9491 GCA_035947935.1 Gemmata sp.
TGGATCATTGTGACACTGGAGACACCAGCCCATCGTCAAGAGCTTCTCGTGCGTGACCACCTTCATCTCGTTCACCTGCCCGTGGCAGGAGACGCATGATACGCCCTTGTTGACGTGAACCGAGTGGTTGAAGTACGCGAATTCGGGCAGCTTGTGGACCCGCTTCCATTCGATCGGCTTGTCGGTGTAGTAACTGTTTCGGATTGGGGTGAGTAGCGGGCTGGCCCCCTTCACGTTCGCCTTCCTGGGGTTGTGGCAGTTCATGCACGTCTGGGCAGCCGGAACATTGGCGTTCGGGGATTCAAATACTGCCGAGTGGCAGTAAGTGCAGTCCATTCCGAGTTGTCCAACGTGGATCTTGTGCGAGAACGGAACTGGTTGCTCGGGAGTGTAGCCGACGCGGGTATAGCTTGGCAAAGCGTAGTAGTACCAGCCTGTTACGAACAATCCGACACCGATCACCAGGCCAATTCCAGCCTGGCGGACATAGATATCCAGTGATCGCGAGAAGATGGCGGCCACGCTCTCGCTTCCTCCAGGGAAGCTCAGGATAGCCCTGAAACGGACTTTGTGAAACTTTTCACTAACTTAGGAAACCGCAGAAAAACGTCCAGCGCAACAGTGGCTTCAGTTCGCCCTCACCCCTAACCCCTCTCCCCGGGGGAGAGGGGGAGTAAGCTTGGGGCTCTTACTCCCCCTCTCCCCCGGGGAGAGGGGTTGGGGGTGAGGGCGGTCACATCCAAATCAATCCGGACCCCGCACTGCCGGCTTCACTTCCTTGATGAAAAACTCCCGTAGTTTTGCAAGTGCCTCGGCAGAAAGTGGTAGAAGATCGCTCGCCGCGGCGTTCGCTTCCGCCTGCGAACGGTTTCGCGCACCCGGAATAATGACCGTCACGGCTGGGTGATCGAGGCACCAGCGCAAGGCGAGTTGTGGCAGCGTGTATCCGGTCGGCACGAGTGGTTTCAGCTTTTCAACCATTTCGAGCCCCTTCTCGAATCCCAGCCCGGCAAACGTCTCCCCGACGTTGAATTTTTCGCCGTTCCGGTTGAACGTCCGGTGATCGTTTGGCGCGAACGTGGTTGCGGGGGTGTATTTCCCGGCAAGAAGACCCGAAGCCAGCGGCAGGCGGACGATGATCGCCACGTTCTGCTTCCGGCACTGATCGAGAAGCCCGAAGGCAGGGGTCTGGCGAAAGATGTTGAAGATGATCTGAAGCGAGGCGAGCCTCGGTTGTTTCAGGCACTCTTCGGCTTCCGCGACCGATTCCACACTTGCGCCGAATCGCAGAATCTTGCCTTCCTTCTGGAGCGTTCGCATCGTCTCCCACACCTCGGCCCGCTTCAACTGCTCCATTGGCAGACAGTGCAGTTGCGTCAGATCAAGCCGATTGGTGCCGAGCCGCTTGAGAGAGTTTTCGGTGTGTTCGCGGATGGTCTTTGGGTCGAAGTTGGTGGGCCAGCCGGGTCTAGGGAAGCGGCCGAACTTGGAAGCAATGAACAGCTTGTCGCGCGGCGACTCCTTGAGGAACCGACCAATCAGTTCCTCGCTGCGGCCGGCACCGTACACATCCGCGGTATCGAGGAACGTGACTCCGGCCGCGACCGATGCCCGAAGAACCGCCAGGGCATCGCTGTCGGCAACATCGCCCCACTGATCCCCACCGAGCTGCCAGCAACCGAGTCCGACTTCGGACACATTGGTGGAACCGAACGAGCGGAATTTCATGGTGCGACCTCCGTAATTGATGCCGTTACCGGGACGGTTCCTCACATCCGGCCAATGAAGCCCGAAATCAGGAACGGCAACGCGATGATGATGGGGATGGCGAAGATGGTGAACAACACCATGAAGGTGGTGAACGACAAACTGTACTTCTTGTGAGTGCGTAACACGGTTCTTCTCCGAATGCGTTTTCGATGACATACGAACTTCGCGTTCCACGGATAGACTTGGTACACTGCCCCATAAGTTAAGGAAACACTCGGAGGCTACTATTCTCACGTTGCGAAACAAATTGTTTGGTAGGTTTATGCCTGGGACAATGCCCTTTTTTGCCCCGAAGGGGCCGCAACATACCAGCCCCGGGCAACGCCCGGGGTATGAAGACCAAACCAACAACAAGCCCTGAAGGGGCGTCACATGAGTGGCTCATACGATGTCGCAATCCCTCGTGAAGAACTTGGTGCATCTTGTGTACAGCACCAAGCAACGTCGGCCGTGGATTGCAAAAAACTACCGTGACGACTTGTACGCGTATCAGGCGGGGATCTTCAAGGAGTGGGCGAGTCCTGCCCTCGTGATAGGCGGCGTTGAGGATCATGTGCATACTCTATTCTCGCTCTCCAAGAATCATGCATTAAAGAAGATTGTTGAGGAGGTGAAGACAGGGAGTTCAAAATGGATGAAGAACGAAGGGCCACGAGTCGCTGATTTTTACTGGCAGGGTGGCTACGCGGCATTTTCGGTGAGTCAATCCAATGTCGAGGCTGTGAAGCATTACATCAAGAACCAGGAAGAACATCATCGCAAAATGACATTTCAGGATGAATTGCGAGAGTTGTTCCAGCGGCACGCGATCGAATTTGATGAACGATATGTTTGGGATTGAGAGGTTGTCGCGCCCTTTCAGGGCTTGGCTATTCACCCAATAGTCTCCCCGGGCGTTGCCCGGGGCTGATATGTTGCAACCCCTTCGGGCAACGCCGTAAAGGATTTTTATTAGGGAGGCAATTTGGCTTGAACATTCTCTTTGACTATTTTTTCTCACGTCAATATAAGAAATATCACATCAAGACGATCGGATATTCGGTCTTTCGCCCCGAAGGGGCCGCAACATACCAGCCCAGGGCAACGCCCTGGGAAAGAAAGCTCCACGACGATCAGCCCTGAAAGGGCGTGACAACCTTCGTGCCTGTTCCTACGGTGTGCCGCCCTTACAGGGCTTGTTGTTGGTTGGAATTCCTCTCCCCAGGGCGTTGCCCTGGGCTGGTATGTTACGGCCCCTTCGGGGCGAAGGACAAAGCGGCACTCCGATTACAACAACAACCCCGCCACCGCCGCGTTAATCAGAGTGGCCAGGAAACCAATGAACAGCGCTTTCATTCCAAGTTTCGCCAGGTCCGCTCGACGACCAGGAGCAATGGCTCCGATCCCACCGAGTTGAATTCCCACCGAAGCAAAGTTGGCAAACCCGGTCAGTGCATACACGGCCAGGAGTTTGGAACGATCCGACAACTCGGTAAACTGGCTTGAGCCCGGAACCTTCCCGGTCAGTGTCAGGTAAGCAACGTGTTCGTTTGCTGCGAGCTTGATTCCGAGCAAGGTGCCCACACGATCGCACTCGGAAGGGTCCACACCCAGCAGGAACGCCACCGGGGAGAATACCCACCCGAAAATGGTTTCCAATTTGAGCCCTGTATAAATTCCACCCAGAATAATGTCGAACAAGGCGATGAAGGCGATGAAGCCAATGAGCATCGCCGCGACGTTCAGAGCCAGCCACAACCCATCCTTGACCCCCGCCGCAGCCGCATCAATCGCATTCACGTAAGGTGTCTCGACAGTAATGGGGGTTTTGCCTGCCGTCAGCGGCTTACCTGCTTCGGGATAGATCAGCTTCGTGAGATAGAGGCTGGCCGGGCAAGCCATCACGCAGGTCGTGAGGATGGCGATGGGGTCCGCTCCATAGCTGATGTACACCGCCATCATCCCACCCGAAATATGAGCCATTCCACTCGCCATCAGCGCCAGCAATTCCGAACGAGTCATCGTCGGAACAAACGGTTTGACGATCAGCGGAGCTTCCGTTTGCCCCATTAACACGTTGGCCGATACCGATAGCGTCTCGGCACCGCTGGTGCCCATCACGTACATCATCGCGCGAGCCAGGATGCGAACGAATAATTGCAGAATGCCGAGGTAGTAGAGGACGCTAAAGAACGAGGACACGAAGATAATGGGCGGAAGTGCCTTGAACGCAAAGATAAATGGCTTCGGTGGCTTTCGTTCCAGTTCCGCAGCCATCATGAGCCCGCTTCCCGCGGCCCCAACTGCGTTGGATGGTGGGTAAGTTGGATTGGCAAGTGGCCCGAACACGAAGTCCGCGCCCTTGTCGGACGCGGTAATTAGAGCCTTGATTCCACTCCCGATACCCGCGAATACTATCCGCACAGGTTCCCAGTGAATCACGGCCACTGCGAGGGCGAACTGTAACGCGATGCCCCAGAGCAGAGTTCTGCCGCTCACTGATTGCAAGCTGCGCGAGAATATTGCCGCGATGCCCAGGAAGCAGATAATGCCCGCGGCGGCCTGGATACGATAGCCGAGGGTCTCGTGAAGGAGGTAGGCCACCCCACCGACGACCAACACCAGAACTACCAACCCGGCTCGAATCTGCCATGGAGTGGAGGGAAGTTGCGGTTCCGGGGGTGGGATTTCGTTGGCCTCAGCGCTTGCGCCCGGCGCGGGACTACCCGGAGTTGGGGCGATCATGAACGGTTCCTGCCTGAACTGCGGATTGTGATGATGTGGAGAGGGTTGGGCGTTGTTGTAGGTGCAAAGGGTCAGTTAAGACGAGTGCAAAGTTCCTGACCACAGGGTTTTTCACCCGAAGACAGTGTTATCGGACACGGTCCGATCGAAAGGATAGACAGCCATGCCTCGCCTGGTACTCGGAAGCCGGAACAAGAAGAAGCTCAAGGAAATGCTTGAACTGCTGGGCGATCTCGGGCTCGATCTGACCGATCTGACCCCTTATCCACACGCCCCGGAAGTCGAGGAGACTGCGGATACGTTTGTCGGGAACGCAACGCTGAAGGCAACCCAGCTTGCTCCGGTTCTCGGAACGTGGGTTCTGGGAGAAGACAGCGGGCTGGTCGTACCGGCACTCAATGGAGAACCAGGGGTATATTCAGCCCGGTATGCCGGCAAGCAAGGAGATGACCCCGCAAACAACGCCAAGCTCCTCGCGACGATGGCGCACCTGACAGGCGAGGACCGAGCCGCCTATTACCTCAGCACGGCTGTGCTGGCCGACCCAACTGGCAAGGTGGTCGCGTCTGTTGAAGGTCGCTGCCACGGTGTCATCGTCACCGAACGCCGCGGCACCGGCGGGTTCGGCTACGATCCCCTGTTTCTGGTGCCGGAGTACGGCAAGACGTTTGGTGAACTTCCATCCGAGGTGAAACAGGCAATGAGTCACCGGGCCAATGCGTTCCGGCAACTGAGACCGATTATCGTGAGCGCGGTAGTGATGGCCCTCACCCCCCAACCCCCTCTCCCCGGGGAGAGGGGGGGTAAAGCTGGTTCCCCCTCTCCCCGGGGAGAGGGGGTTGGGGGGTGAGGGCTCATCCATCAATAATGCCAAACAGTTGCTTGAGCGGTTCCTCGTAATTCTTCCATCGCTGGACCGACTTCTTGTACACCGGCTGGCGAACCTGGCTCAGACTGGCGGTTCGCACCGTTCGCTTGCTCTCGTGGAACACCAGGCACGCAGGATCCCACTCAAGCCCACAGAATTCGATCATCTTTCGGGCTACACCCTCCAGATCCTCAACCGTCTGTTCGTACTCGACCTCAAGAATCGGAACGGGAAGAACCTTCTTCCAGTGGTCCATGATCCGCAGGTGGTTCTTGATCCGGCTGGCGATGTCTTCCTGATCGCACGCCCAACGAATCTGTTTGAAGTTGGTGATCCAACAGGATACAGCGATGTCGTGGACATCGCGCTTCGAGTAGATGAACTTGGCTTTCGGGAATATCGTGGCCAGAAACCCAAGCCACAGATAATTGTCGGGCATTTTGTCCACGATCCGGGGCGATGTTGCATTCTGCGCCCGCAATTGCGAGAGGTGTTCCTCGCCGGCCTGTTGAGCCACCTCCATCGGCATCTGCGGGATGCACGCCGCCGGGGCGGCTTTCACGTTCATCCACTGCGGCACGCGATCGAACATTTCCTTGGCAATCGACAGTTCGCCCGCTCCATATACCTTGGGGTGGCTGCCCAGGATTTGTTCGATCAGTGTGGTTCCGGATCGAGGCATGCCGAAAACGAACACCGGCACCTCCGTATCCAATCCCCATCCCCTGACCCGCTCAAAGAACGCCGGCTGGAACTGTTTGATCAGATACGAGACGAATCCCGTGTGGTCGTCCCGGCTATAAGTCTTTCCCTGGCGAGCCCAGACTTCCTTTCGATGAAAGTTCCCTTTCGCTGCGTGTTCGGCTGCGAGGGGATATTCCTTCTTGGCGTCGAAGTAGTGCGCCAGCCCATGATGGAGCGCGGACCGTTTCCAGTCGGAGAGGTGTTCTCGTGCGACGAACGCCTTCATCTTCTCGATATCCTCATCGGGCATCTTGTCCCGGAGGTGTGTTGCCAGCACGCTGAGCGCGCCCGTGTAGTCGGGGTCGTATCGAATTGCTTCACGATAATGGTGATTCGCTTTCTCCATATCGCCCAGCTCGGAGTGCGCCCCAGCGAGGTTCGCATGGGCATCCGCAAAGTCGGGCTTTTGTCGCAACACATCCTCGAAGCAGGCAATGGCCTGCTTGAAGTCGCCCTGTTCGTGCAGAACGGCACCGAGCCCGTTGAGCGCTTCCGGGAAGTCTGACTTCAGGGCAAGCGCCATGCGGTAATGCTCGACCGCACCCGCGTAATCTTCCTTTTCCGAAAGGGCACTGGCCAGATACGACTCGAACCGGGGCGACTTGGGGTCCAGAGCGGCCGCTTGCTTGTAGCACGCGATGGCCTCATCGAGATTTCCCTCCTGTTGGAGGGCTTGCCCAAGGTTCCCGTGAACCATTGCCACTCCGGGGCGCAGTTGCAGGGCTTTTCGGTAGCACTCCTTTGCTTCGGTCAGGTTGTCCTTCGCTCGCAAGGCGTTTCCCAGGTTGCTCAAACCCTCGGGGAAACCAGGTGCCAGAGCCACAGCCTCTTTGCAATACTTCTCGGCGTCGTCCTTCTCCCCCTTCTCAAGCAACGATTGTCCCAGATTGCTCAATGCCAAAGGAAGGGTTGGAGCAAGCCGCACGGCCTCCCGATACGCAGCGAGAGCCTCATCGTTCTGTCCGAGTTCCCGGAGAACGCCGCCGAGGTTGTTATGTGCCAGTGCGAAGTCGGAACGGAGTTCAATTGCCTCTCGAAATGCCGCCGCGGATTCCTCGAATCGCCCCTGCATCTGAAGGGCAAGTCCCAGGTGGTTGTGCCCATCCGGATTGTGCGGCATCAGGGCCGTTGCTTTTTGCGCGGCAGCGACGGCGGCGGATATCTCGCCCGCCATTCGGAGGGATTCGGCGAGGTTGCAGTAATACGCCCCCGCATCGGGCGCGAGCGCAACCGCTCTCTGCATCAACTGCGCGGCTCTCTTGAATTGACCCCGCTGGTGAGCGACCACACCGAGCAAATGAAGCGAATCGGCATGAGTGGGCATCTCATCGAGAATTTGACGGTAGATCAACTCTGCCTGGTCGAGATTGCCCTGTCTGTGCAATTGCACAGCGTTATTAAAAGCCTGCGACATGAAGCGCTCCAAAGCGAACCAATTCAAAATCGCCGATCGGGTACGGATTTTGGAGTTAAATCGACAGGTAAGACTCCAAGCGCTTAACCCAAAATGAACTCTACTCATTCTACCGAGTACGAGTGTCGGTGGGAAATGACCTACCCGATCCATCCTATCGCTAACGCCGTTAACGCTCCGGGTTCGACCAGACAGTGAAGACTTTTCACTGTCTGGTCGAACCCGGAGCGTTAGCGATGAGAGTTATGTCATACGCCAGCCAAGGAAATCCCGCCCGTGAGAGCCGGGAGTTCGTTGAATGCGGAGATCAGTGCCCCGGTCGTTGGGTTAAGAACGTGGAATTGTACCGGACCCGCGGGAATCGTTCCGATCATAAGTGAATCCGCGCCGCTATTGGCTGTATTGTAAGCCGAGATAGCCATAGCAGTTAACCCACCACCAACATTAATGTGCGACACGAGAGAAGTGAAGGGATCGCTAGGGTTTGTATCTATCCCGATGACATTTACCTGCCCGACTCCTCCACTGATAACGCCGATGGCGATGTCATCGACATTCTGCCCAGCCACATCGATCGTTGCAAGCTGCAACTGCGCTGTACTCGGGAGTGTGCCGAACTCATCGATCGTGTTGCCAATTTGCCCGTAGACGAGCCCTTGTAGCTCGTAGATATTGACCTGGTCCCCCTTGGTCTGGGTTCCCACGATCACCTCGGCCGGCCCATTGCCCGTCACATCGCCCGCCGCAACCACCACTCCTCCTGTGAACCCCGTACCAAATGGGGTTAAGATACCACCGATTCTGGTCACGGCTCCACCACTGGCCACGCTGTTTCCATCGAACACGACCACACGTCCCTGGCTGCCCGCCGCGGTCCCGACAATGATGTCGGGCGTTCCATCGCCATTCACATCGCCCGCGGCGATGTTCAACGCACCGGCGTAGCCTGCAATTGCCGTGAACCCGGTGTGGAGAACGGGGGTTGATGTGACAGATCCCAACCGTGACCAGGTCGAGGGTATGTTGAAACTGACGCCGGGCACGAGCGCCGATGCCCCATTGTAAACTTTCACCAATCCCTTCGCGGCCACGATGATATCCGGAACGCCATCGCCATTCAGATCGCCCAGAGCCACACTGACCACACCCGTGTAACCGGCGAACGGCTGGAAATTCTGAATGATGGCATGAGTTGATGCGTTGACTACTTGCACAAAGCCGTTCTTTCCCGAGGAAAGGAAGAACGTAACACCACTCGAGACGCTGGTTGTCGTCTCGATTGACCCAATGTCGGTGGCACCATTAAACGTCCGTGGGCCGCCGATCTGGTCGGTTTTGAGATTGTTCGGGTTTGATCCATGCCCGAAAGCGGCGCTCAGACCGGTGAAGCTGAGGTACTTCGTTCCGTTGGAGGCAAGCTGGAGAGTCGTGTTCAGGTTCAGAGGAGGTGGATTGGCAGTGGCGTCTAATACGTAGTTACCAGTGGGAGGGGGACCCGCTGAAAAGTCATTCGCTACCGAATTACCTTCGCCTGTCCCAATAATCGAGTCGTTGACAACTGAGGTTCCGGTATCGGTGAAATCGGCGTTGGTTGTGGTGTTGCTGGTATTATCCGCGACCAACGTACTCGTCATCGTGAGAGTGCCATCGTTAAAGACGCCTCCGCCCGCGGCATTGCTGTTATTGAAAGCAATAGTCGAGTTGTTGATCGTGGTCCCACCCAGGGTACCGACAGGGATAGGTGCGACATACACCCCACCACCCTCGGCCGTCGTTGCGACGTCCGAACCCACTGCGGTGTTGTAAGCAATTGTGCTGTTCAGGATGAGACTGTTAGCCGCGGTGTAGATACCGCCACCCTGGGCGAAACCGCCTAACCCATCCCTCCCGCTGTTTGCGCCACCAGTACCGGGAGCGCCACCCGGGCCAGCGGAGTTGCTGGTCACGCTGCTGTCCTGTATTGTCAAGCTG
>DASZJS010000869.1:0-11881 GCA_035947935.1 Gemmata sp.
GTTTGATCTGCAATCGATGGCGCAAGCAATGGGGCGATTGTCACCGCAATTAGCATAAGCACGACGTTCCAGAGAGCTGTCCCAAATCCCATGGTCACAACCGCCGTGAACTTCCCCAGCACAATTTCGGAGCGTTCCGCGGGGCTGATGAGCAACGTCTCCATTGTCCCGCGTTCTTTTTCCCCGGCAGTCATGTCGATGGCCGGGTATATCGCGCCGGTGAGCATCCACATCATCAGCAGGAACGGAATCACCTTTACCAGCCCATCCCGCAGTTCATCGAACACCTTCTTGGCGAGTGGCTTGTCGGTGAGCGGATCTTTGATTTCTATCGGCGAATCGAAGTCGGGAGACAGCCCGGCCCGGGCAAGCCGGGCGGCTTTCACTCCCTCCGCCCACCTCCGAAGTACAACAGTGAGCCTCCGAACCGCCAATTTCGAGTTTTCTTCCCCTTCGCGCTCGGACACGCGCACGGTCGGACGTTCGCCTCGCTCCAGTTTCGCCAGGAAATCCGGCTCAATGACGAGCAGAGCATCTGCCTGGCGTCTGGCAAGTACATCCTCATTCGACGTATCGAGCGGCTTCACGAGCAGAGTCACCCCATCCGGGTCATCGACGAGGTATCGCTCCGGGAACTGGCCATTCACGATCAGTGGGGGGAATGCCCGGCTCTCGCGGTAGATGTAACCGGTGGGAACCCCGGCAATGGCAGCGACGCTGGGGGAGATGTCGGGTTTTGGCTGCGGGAGGTACTCCGCTCCCACAACGCCGACAATCAACTTCTTCTCCTTGATCGCAGCGACAAACAGAATCCCAACGCCCACGAAAAGCGGGTACATGAGGACCGGCAGACCGAGGATCAGAAACAGCGTCCGGCGGTCCCGAAGCTGGTCCCGAATCTCCCTCGCGGCAATTAAACGGACAACCGGCCAGCGCATAACGAGCCCGAAAAGGAACGTGGTAGTTGGGTGTGTTGTTATATGTCATGGGTCGCCCGATGGGCTAAAATGCTGTCAAACGTCGCTGTTGACCGATTGGATTTGGGGATTCGTTTTGCTAAATCGCGCCTTTTCCAGTCGCATACCTGTGAGGATGCCGTGCCGTGGGGAAGGTATTGGTTGGATGCAAAGTAACTGTTTGTGCTTGCGATACAAAATGAGGAAAGATTGGTGGTTGTAACTGGTATAGGGAGCAGTGACTCGGATTTGGTCTTGCGCGAGCATCACTGCAGTCCTGAACATTGCCTGCCTACGCGTTCGCGTGAGTTTGCTGAATTCCCGAAACAATGACTACAGCCATCCCCGTTATCCAGGCCGTTGCTGGCCTGCCAACGGAGGAGGTATGTTGTGCGTTACACAAGATTGGGGCAGAGTGACCACGAATCGATGGGAAAACTGCAGTCATCGTGGCACAGATGAAACTCCAGATCGAAAGGCTCAATGTTGCCACTCCCGCAAATGCAGTCGAGCAGATCGAGCGGTTCGAGAACAAGGAGGAATCGGGGAACCAATAGCACGTAATCGGCTGCCCGCGTGTAGGCGAAAATCGGTAAGAGCAAGCTGAGAAGAAATTTAGCGACAACTGCTGGATACATTCCGTTGCAATTGTGCTAACGGGGTGTGTATTTTGAGTGTTGGATAAGAATTGGGGAAGAGATAACCGAGGATTCATCATGTACATTCGATTGTTGACCGCGATCCTTCTCTCCGCTCTCCTCACTGCTACCGCATCCAGTCAGCCCAAGGGTTCTTCAAAAGACACGGAATCCGCGAAAGTGTCTGAGCCGAAAGGCCCAGAAAAGTTCGAAGGTAAGAATCTGCATGAGTGGTTGAAAACAGCTACTACAGATCCGGACTCAGCCGTCCGGGAACAGGCGCTCATGGCAATCTCGAACTTCTCGCACTCAGAAGTCCGGAAGGTCTGTGGCAAGACACTGGTTTCTCGAGCGGGTGGCAATGAACACGATAACGGTGTGCGGATTGTCTTGATTAACTTTATCGGCGACCTGGGAGTGGAAGAGGCCGATACCGCAGATGCGGTACGCATTCTCGCATCGAGTGCCAGTACCCCCGGCGTTTTCCGATTTTACGCCCTTCAGGCACTCGGGAAATTCAAGTCAAAGGCATATGGCCGCATTAACGATCTCAATGGGATTCTGCTTGATCCCTCCTACGTCATTCGGCAAACCTTTGCGAAAACTCTCGGTCAAATTGGATCGAGTGAGACGAGTGGCCCGAGTATCAAAGCTCTCCAGATGCTGGGAAGTCTATCCAAAGATCCATGCGCTGTTGTCCGGTTGGCGGCTCTCCAGTCGCTTTGCTCGATGGGGCCGTCCTGGGCCGCGAACGCCAAACCGGGTGTCCAGGCGGAGATCAATGAGAAAGAGGCTCAGGAGACGATTGACCTTCTGAAGAGCCGGATCGGGGGAAAGAAGGCCGCCACTGCCTCGGAGACCGACAAGCAGATTGAGTTGTGGTGCCGTCTCGTCATCATTCGGTTCAATCCGAAGGTGGAATTAGATGACCAACTGAACGGGATTGCCGCTCATTTGTCCGATCCCGAACCCTCGGTGAAGGTCCAAGCTCTTGCCATACTCGGCCTCCTGGCGGAGAACGCAGCACCGAAACTGCAGGATGTGGTGAAGGTACTCGATGGGGGGGGACTCGCCGAGAGCGCTGCTGCCCTCCGCACCAGGCAAGTCGTGCGCGTTGCTGCCCTTCACACCCTGGGGGCGATCGGGGGGAAAGCCATCGATCCAATCTTGAGGATAATCGACAACCCCAAGGAGTACACTGAGATCCGAATCGCTGCTCTTGATGCCCTGGCGAAGTTGGGCGAGAAAGGCGAAGCTGGGCGTGAAATCCTCAAGACGATCATCACAAATGACGCGAATCTCAAGGGTGAAGGTGTTGATCTTCTCATTCACGCACTCACAGCGCTGGGCTCCATGGGCGTGAAGGCACGGGGATCGATTCCTGAACTTGAGGACTTGATGAAAAGATTGGACAAAGCCAGGGATAAGCGGTTGGCGAGCCCAGAGCATACGATGATGCTAAACAGCCCGGAATTGAAGATGATGCTGGACAAATTGGATCCGGACGAGAGGAAGAAACTCCTTGATAAACTCCTGGAGAACCCGGAGGATCAGTTCAAGAAGGGTGTTGAGAACACGATCCGATACATTCAGGAATCAACGCCCGGCCACCCTGGCGGCGAGCACAAGAAGCCGTGATAATTGTTGTTGATTTGGTGGTTGTTGATTGTTGGTTGGAAGACCTGGAATCGCGAAACCGCTTGCTGCTCCTTCTTCCAACCACCAACCACCAACTCACAACACTCTGCTGATGATGCACTTCAGATAGCCAGATTGCGGGCAGGTTGCCGCGACAGGATGATCCGGGGATGGTCCGCGGCGATCCAGAATCTGCAAGTCTCTTCGCCGCTCAATTGCTGTCTGGGCGATAAGGTCTTCCACTTCCTGAAGGGCAATGAGCCCGGTGCAACAGCACGACACCATTATTCCATCTCGGGCAAGTAATTTGAGCGCGAGCTGGAACAACCGCCGATAGCCCTTGAGGGCTTCGGGCACGGCAGCGCGGTTGCGGGCAAACTTCGGTGGATCGAGTACCACCACATCGAACTGCCTGCCAGCTGCGGCAAGGTCTGCCAGATGTCGGAACACATCGGCACACTCGAATGTCACGTTGGCAAGTTCATTCGCTGTGGCGTTACGACGGGCCAGATTGAGGGCCATCTCGGAAGCATCGACTCCAAGCACTTCTGCTGCTCCGGCCTTTGCAGCGTGCAGCCCAAACCCTCCCGAGTAACAGAACGCATCGAGAACTCGCTTGCCGACACAGAGTTTCGCGACGGCAAGCCGGTTGTCGCGCTGGTCGAGGTAATACCCGGTCTTCTGACCCTCCGCGAGATTGACTAGTACCCGCAAACCGTTCTCAGCGATGGTCAGATCGGTCGGTGGCGGCTCGCCCCAGAGCGGTCCATCGTGGAGTTCAACTCCTTCCAGCTTCCCAATACCCTTTTCTGTGCGAAGGTAGATCCCCCGGGGATTGAGCAGTTCGCGAAGTGCCTCCACGATCACTTCCCGGCAACGTGCCAGCCCGAGCGCGGTGAACTGCACTGCAAGCCAGTCGCCGTATCGGTCCACCACGAGACCGGACAGAAAATCAGCTTCGCTGAACGCGACCCGGTAACCCGCTTCTGGCCCATTGAGCTTGAGAATGTTGTGTCGGAGGTGAATGGCGCGGTCGAGCCGGTCGCGGAAGAACGCTCGGTCGAGTGCGATGCCCGATTCCCAGCAGTAGAGTCGAACCTGGATTTTGCTCTGGCTGTTGAATAGCCCCCGCGCAACGAAGTTATCCGCGCTGGAGACGAGATCGACCTCATCCCCATCATTTGGCTGGCCATCGATCCGGTCGATGGCACCTGCGTAAACCCATGGATGCCGTCCAAAAAACGGCTGGGCACGCTTGGATTTCAAGATGACTTTGGGAATAGACATGAGTCAGTGTTCAGTGTTCAGTGTTCAGTGTTCAGTGTTCAGTGTTCAGTTAAATCATTCAGACACCGCACGCGAAGTTCCAATGTCTTAACTGAACACTGAACACTAATCCGCGTTCGTTACAGTCCTTGCTGAACGCGGCCGATATAGGCAATCGCCCGATCCAGATCGTTCGACTGCGCACGGCTTTCGAGCAACGCCTTGACGCGAAGCAGCAATTCGGTTTTGTTGATGGGTTTGGTGATAAAGTCATCGGTTCCGGCTTCAACCGCCGTTTCCACATCGGTGACCTGGTCGAGCGCGGTAACCATCAACACGGCGATATCGCGGGTTGCGGGATCAGCCCGGAGCCGGCGGCAGACCTCGAACCCGCTCAACTTCGGCATCATGACATCGAGCAGGATGATCGCCGGCTTCCACGACCGCGCGGCAGCGAGCGTGTCTTCGCCGTTGAACACCACTTTTGTCTCGCACCCGGTTCCATCCAGGTGGGCTTCAAACAAATCGGCATTGGGGGCATTGTCGTCGGCGATCAATATGCGTGGCATGGCTTCCTCAATCTTTTTGGTCATCGATATTGTACGAGGCAATTCGATTCGCGACGCTTTGCTGCGCTATTGCTACACTCAATATCATGCGTGTGATCCTGAACCCCAAGCACGAGTCGCACGCCCCGCCAGGAGAAGTCGAGAACGGGGCGGTCATACCGTGCTACGAATCCCCTGGACGAATGACCGCGATCCGTACCGCTCTGGAAGCAGCGGGAGAATACATATTTGAAGAGCCGCCTGTTGCCGCGGATGAATCCATTGCTGCGATCCACGACCCGGCTTACATCGCCTATCTGCGCGAGACTAGCGCGGAACTTCGACGGGCGCGAGGCAGCACCCCAAAGGTGCAGTGGCCAAGTGTGTTTCCTTATGGCCCTAACCCCCGTGCTGCCGGTAATCGGGCACTTCGTGGGCAGTTTTGCTTCGACACCTACACCCCAATTCTCGGTGGAACTTTTGCCGCGGCTCTGGGCGGCGCTTCGGCTGCGGTGCGAGCGGCCGAACTCGTCGCCTCCGCAACGGAACAACGCGTTTACGTCATGACTCGTCCGCCCGGCCATCACGCCGAGCGAGATCGCTGCGGCGGGTACTGCTACTTCAACAATAGCGCTCTCGCTGCGGAACGATTCGCAAAAGTCGGTAAGGTCGCAGTGTTGGATCTGGATGTCCACCACGCAAACGGTACGCAGCACATCTTCTATGACCGGGGCGATGTGCTGACCGTCTCGGTTCACGGCGACCCTGCCGGGCTCTACCCATTTTTCTCCGGTTACTCGGACGAAACCGGCATCGGGCCAGGACTCGGTTGTAACGCGAACATCCTGCTTCCGCCCGGCACGGGACCGAAGGAGTATCGGCCAGCGTTATCGATGGCGGTTGAAGCAGTCGCACGTTTTCGACCGGCATTTCTCGTGCTGGCGTTTGGAGCCGACACCCACGAGGCAGACCCGATTGGTGGATTCAAGCTGCCAACCGGATATTACCGGGAGATGGGACTGGCCGTCCGGGAACTCGGGCTTCCCACAGTGATTGTTCAGGAGGGCGGTTATTCCCTGGAAGTTATCGGTGAATGTGTGGCGGAGTTCCTCGCCGGTCTGCGATAGTATGTGCCCGCGTGGTCGTTCGCCTTGGTCCTACCCGATTCTTACTTCGCTGGTTCGTAATGGAACGCGAAGAATTTCTCATTGACCTTCCCGATCAGGCAGTCGTGTTCCACATCGTAGCACAACTGCATCCAACCGAACCAATTGTTGTGTGGAGGGATGGGGTTGGCGGGTTTCACCTCGGTCCAGGCATCCTTCTTGGGGTCATAGGCGAACATGCCGGATGGTTGCTCGCCTTCATCCGTGCTTTGCTCGCCTTTGGTCTGCTTTTTGTTGAACACAGCCACCACGAAGAACAGTTCACGCTTGCGGACAAATGCCAAATGCGATGAGTAGAGGGCGGTTGGGGCGTCAGCGAGTTTCTGCACCGTCTCAGTCTTGGGATCGTAAGCATAGAGTTCGCGAAATTCAGGTGCTTTTCCCTTCATCCACGCATCGAGGGCTCCGCCACCTGCGATCAGCATTCGCTTATGGGTTGGGTCGTACCAGATGGTTTGCCCCATCGCCGGTCGGACGGGTGGGCTTTTCTTTGCCTTCCGCCACTGACCCTTCTCGGGATCGAGAATCCACAACTGTCTGTTGCTGCCCACGTAAATGATCTCCTTCGTGTCGGGGCAGTAGGCCATCGAATCATCGAGGTAGTTGGGCGGTCGTTGGTCCGATTTGATCTGGGTCCACTTGTTTGTCTTCAGGTCGATCCGCCAGGCACCATCGCACAGGTCGTGGCCGACCAGTTTGCCCTCCTTGTTTAAAGCGGTCTGGTTCGCGCCGTTGCAGATGAAAACCGCTTTCAAGTCAGGGACGTATTCAAACGCATGATAAACGTGTCGAGGGCAGGGCGTCGGATCATCGTCGTTCTCGGATAGTGCCAGCGTGCGATACCCGCCGCCCTTGGGTTCCAGTTTCGTCCAGTTATCGACCTTGATGGGGGTGAGTTTGCCAGCTCCGGTGTCGAGCCCGAAGAGACAGTTACCATAAATGGTCCAGCCGCCGTGTTTCTTGTCCACCCAGCGATCATAAAAGAGGACACGCTTCCCATCGGGATCGTAGACGATCTTGTTCCATCCCTGTCGTGCGAACTGGCCCTTGTCCTTGGGGTCGGGTTGGTCTGTCGTGTACTTGAGTTCAACCCAGGTGTTCGCGGGGAGGTCTTTGATATCAGCGGCCCGACACAAGGAAACTGTTCCGAGGAGCAGAAGGAAGCTCAGGGATCGCATTGTGACACCACTTTCGGAGAGTTGAGTAGGAACTCGGCTCTGTCAGACCCTTGCCGGTAGCGATGTCGTGTCGACGTAAGACGCCGTCTCCGCCGGGCGAATAGGCTTGCCTACCCCCAAGTGCCCTTGCGATGCTAACGCTCACACACGCTCTTCGCGTTGCCGTCGGGTCATCAGGTCTTGTACTGCTGCTAAGGGAGCCTTCCCCTCGTGCAGCAACTGATAAACACCGGTCATGATAGGAGCCTCAAGCCCCATTCGTGAGATCCGTTCAAATGCACTGCGGCTGGTGTAGACTCCCTCGGCCACTTGCGGGCCAGCCAGGACGGCAGAGAGCGGTTCTCCCTTCCCCAGACGATAACCCACACGACGATTTCGGCCGTGCGGGCTGAAGCAGGTGGTAGTCAAGTCTCCGATCCCAGCCAACCCGGCGAATGTGGCGGCCTCGGCCCCGTGCGCCACCCCGAACCGAGTCATTTCCACCATCCCGCGGGTGAGGAGTGCAGCTTTGGTGTTATCGCCGAAGCCGAGTCCATCGCATACCCCCGCGGCGATCCCGATAATGTTTTTCAACGCGCCTGCGAGTTCGACACCAATCGCATCCGCGTTGGTGTAGACCCGGAACCGCTCGGTGCCGAGTTTCTCCTGCGCCCACACGGCGAGCCCCAGGTCGGTCGCTGCGACGACAACGGATGTCGGCATGCTGCGGGCAACCTCCTCGGCATGGCTTGGGCCACTCAAGACCGCCAGGCGATCCGTCTGAAGTGTTTCACCGATGATCTCCGATGGTCGATGGAAGGTTCCCACTTCCAGACCCTTCGTCAAACTGATGACCGGCACATCGCGGGTTCGTACTTGAACAAAACGAGCGATGTTTTCCCGAAGAAAGGCTGTCGGTATCGCGGTACACCAGCAATCTGTTCCTTCGACTGCTTCCCCGGGATCGTGGGTAATCTGGATACTCTCCGGGATCGACACTCCCGGCAATAACCGCACATTCTCCCTGGTTTCCCGCAGTGTGCGGGCGGAAGTGGCATGCGCACACCATAGGCGAACCTGATGGTTGGGATTTTGGGCAAGCAGGATGGCAATGGCAGTCCCCCACCCACCACTACCGAGGACAGCAAACGTCGTTGGCATACGTGGACACTCGAACGGCTGAGATTCCTGCCCATGCGGCACGGCTTCACAGCGCGCAACATTTTATCCATCTCAACACAGAAAGCGCATGGGAACCTGGATGCGCGTGAAGCCGGGTTATCCCACAGGTCGATGACCGTGACACGAGAGGAACTGAGCAGTCTTTCCCACGTTGAACGGAATGGGTTGGGAAACGCATTCCGTGCGGCAGCGCGGCAACTGCTTGGAACTCGGACCACGGAGGTTCACACATGGCTGTGCGACTCAAGTTGTATTCTCCGCCCGAGAGTGAGCGTCCCGAAATGCCAGAGCCCGAAATCCGGGTGCGGCTTGGGGATCTTCTCCCGCTGGTAGCAGTGGCCCAGCGGATGAATTTCATCTGGCTCAAGGATTTTCTGGATGATGAGGTTGCCGTGAGCAACGACCTTTACGAAGTGATGCAAACCTTTCACGCTGGGAAACCGACATCTGCATGAAGACAACTGGAAAAGGGGCTCCGTGAGAACTGGGAAATGGCGAATCATCACCCGTCTCCCAACTCTCACGGAGAGGATTTCTTACGCACCTTGACGTTCAGAGCCTCCGACAACAAAACCACTAACCGCTCCCAGCCGCTTGTGGCCACCTCGATCCCAGCCCGTTTGTTTGGCAACGATCAATTCCCACAATCGCCCCGCTGTCAGCCCGAGACGTGTCTCCCCTCCGCAATAGCCAGGTCATTTACGTAATACTTTCGCCAGAAACTTGCCGGTGTATGATGCCTTGCACGCCGCGATCTCTTCGGGAGTACCACAGGCAATCAATTGGCCCCCCTTGTGGCCACCCTCCGGGCCAAGGTCGATGACATAATCGGCCGTTTTGATCACATCCAGATTGTGCTCAATCACCACGACCGAATGCCCGGTGTCGACCAGTCGGTTCAGGCTTTCCAACAAACGATCGATGTCGGCGAAGTGCAGACCGGTCGTCGGCTCGTCGAGAATGTACAAGTTGTGCTTGCCGCGTTTGAGCTTTCCGAGTTCCCCGGCGAGTTTGACGCGCTGGGCTTCACCGCCGGAGAGAATCGTCGAAGGGTGGCCGAGCTTGAGGTATCCCAAGCCTAGTTCGTTCAAGACGGCGATCTTGCGGGCGATAGACGGTTGATCCGCGAAAAACCCGACGCCTTCTTCAACGGATAAATCGAGGATTTCAGCGATGTTCTTGCCTTGGTATTTGACCTCAAGCGTCTCCTGGCTGTAGCGCGCCCCTTTGCAGGTCGGGCAAATGACTTCCACGTCGGGCATGAACGAAAGCTGCGTCGTGATCGTCCCTTCGCCAGTACATTCCTCGCAGCGGCCCCCTTTGACGTTGAAACTGAAGGTCGAGGCAGTGTAGCCGCGTTGTTTGGCCTGGTCGGTTTCGGAGAAGAGTGTGCGAATTGCGTCGTAGAAGCCGATGTAGGTCGCCGGATTGGAGCGCGATGATCGGCCGATCGGGGATTGGTCGATGTCGATCACATCGCTTATGTGCTCGCTGCCGGTGAGTTCATCGTGTTCGCCGGCGAAAACTCGGCTGTCGTAGAGTAAAGAAAAAAGACGCTTGTGTAGGATCTCGTGGATCAATGAGCTTTTCCCAGATCCAGATGCACCCGTGACGCAGACGAATTGTTCCAGCGGAATCTCGACGCTAATGTTTTTGAGATTGTTCTGGCGGGCACCGCGCACGGCAATCGCTTTTCCGCTGGACGGTCTGCGCTGGTCAGGGATGCCGATGAACTTTTTGCCGCTGAGATAACTTCCGGTGAGCGATTTCCCGTCTTGAAGGATCTTTTTCAACGGTCCCGCGGCTACGATTTTGCCGCCGTGAACGCCCGGACCCGGGCCAATTTCGAGAATGTGATCCGCCGCCCGAATCGTGTCCTCATCGTGTTCGACAACGATGACCGTATTGCCCAAATCGCGCAGTCGTTTCAACGTCTCGATCATTTTGACGTTGTCTTTGGGGTGGAGTCCAATGCTCGGTTCGTCGAGCACGTAGAGCATTCCCATGAGGCCCGACCCAATCTGTGACGAGAGCCGGATTCGCTGCGATTCGCCGCCCGATAGAGTCGCTGAACGACGATTCAAGCTGAGATAATCCAGCCCGATGGCGATCAGCAGTTCTAACCGCGTTGTCACTTCGCGAACAATTGACTCGGCGATCGCGCGCTGCCGGGCCGTTGGCTTGATGGAGCGTAAAAATTCGAGCAGCTCCAGGAGGTGCATTTCGCCGACCTCATAGAGATTGCGATCGCCGATCGTCACGAGTCGCCGGGCGCGCTTCAGGCGGGCACCGCCGCATTCCGGGCAATTGTATTCGACCATCACTTTCTTCAGGTACTCGTCCATGCCCGCGTTTGACGTACCCTGTTTGCGGTATTGGCGGTAGTGATGTTCCAATTGATTCACAATGCCATTGAACTTGATCTTCTTGCCGGCGTGCTGTTGTCCTTGCTTCGCTCCCGGTGGCAGGATGACTTCAAACAGGCCCCCTTTGGTGCCATAAAGCAGCACTTGTACGTGCTTCTCTGCCAAGTCCTTGAAGGCCGTATCGAGGCTGAATCCATAATGTGCGGCGAGACTATGGAGGAGCCGGCCTCCCCAGCTATCGCGGCTGTTGCTCAGCGCGGCCGTAACAAACGCTCCCTCGTTCAAGGTTCGCTTCGGATCGGGCACCAGCAGCGATGGATGTACCCGCATCGCCATGCCGATGCCTGCGCACGTTGGGCATGCGCCCGCCGGGTCATTGAACGTAAACTGAGCCTGGTGCATCTCGCCGGCGACAAGCCGATGCCGGGCGCAGCCGAAACCGTCGTAAAACTTCTTGTGCCCGCTGCCAAGCTGCTTCGGCTTCACGATGTGAAAGCCGAGCAGCCCATCTCCGAGTTTCAGTCCGTGCTCAAGCGAAGTCACGACTTGTTCGTCGATCCCGGGGCCCACGACAATCGAGTCAATCACCGCTTCGACCGTATGCGCCTGGTCTTCGTCGAGTTGGATATGGTCCCCCAGGTCGCGCGGCTTGCCGTTGATCCGCGCGCGCCGGTAGCCGTTGACGCGAATTTGCTCGAACAGGTAGTCGTAATCCTCGCCGTGAATCTTGTAGACCGGCGCCCGCACCTCGACTTCCGTGTCTCTGGGCAGGGAAAGCAGATGCTCCATCATCTGATGGGGGGTGCGAATCGCGAGCGCTTCTCCGCACAACGGGCAATGCGGCGTCCCCATCGTGGCAAAGAGCATCCGCAGGTAGTCCGAGATGTCGGTCATCGTGCCGACCGTCGAGCGGGGATTGGAGCCGACCGTTTTTTGATCGATGGACACGACCGGAGACAAACCG
>DASZJS010000870.1:0-2866 GCA_035947935.1 Gemmata sp.
CGGGTGATGATCATGTCCGACATGAACCGAATTCGTTTGCTACTTGCAGATCCGTTTCTGACGCAAAGTGATGTCGAGATGTTCGAGCGCATGACAGAGAAGTGCATCGCCGAGGAACTGCCTCCCGAATTTCCGACGCGCCAGACACAAGTAATCGTGCCAGAATATAAAGATGATGACTCCATTTGAAGTAGAACAGCCGAGGAAATCTCCATGTTCAATCGCCGTGCATTCCTGGCATCCGCTACTGTTGCCGCAACGGGGCTTGTGCGTTCGCGGAATGCTTGGGGGCTTGCCGACGAGGTGCCCATCACGGGAGTACACAATCCGAATCTCGCACCCTTCGACAATCTCTTCACGAAGTTTCTCAAGGACAATGCCCTTCCAGGAGTTGGGGTTGCTGTAACGCGAAACGGAAAACTGGTGTACGCTCGCGGATTCGGACACGCCGATCTTGAGAATAAGAAACCAGTGGAACCCAACGCTCTCTTCCGCCTGGCGAGCGTTTCCAAGCCAATCACCGCTGTTGGAGTCCTGCACCTTCTCGATCAAGGCAAGTTGAAACTCGAAGACCCTGTGCTAAGGCACATTAAACTCCAGGCGTTTGTTCACCCCAACGTTAAGCCCGATGCAAGATGGGAGAAGATCACAATTCACCAGTGCCTGCGCCATACCGGGGGATGGGATCGCGATAAGAAAGGTGGGTTTGACCCAATTGGCATCCCGTGGGACATCATGAATGCGATGAAGCAGAAGCACCACCCGACGCCAGATGACATCGTCCGCTATATGATGGGCCTGCCTCTCGATTTCAACCCCGGTGCCAAGATGGTCTATTCCAATCTGGGCTACCTTGTCCTTGGCAGGGTGATCGAGGAAGTCACGGGTGAGAAGTACGAACCGTGGATGAAAAAGCACATATTGGCTCCGATCCATGCCACGGGTATTGCACTCGGAAAGGCGTTACCGGAGAAACGGCCGGCGAGCGAGGTGAGTTACTACGACTCAAAAAAGCGAAAGGGAACATGTCTTTATCCACCCAGGGAGGGAGAAAAAGTGCCGCTCCCGGATGGAGGCGAGAATCTTGAGGGTTTTGAAGCACATGGCGGGTGGATCGCATCCGCAATTGATATGGTTCGGTTTGCGTCCACATTCGACTACGGCAGGAAGTCCCCCTTGCTCTCGGCGAATGCAATCAAGGAGATGTGGGCCAGACCAGGGGGCGCTGCGGGGTTCGACCCTGGGAACAAACCAAAGGATGCCTACTATGGGTGTGGGTGGGAAGTCCGACCTGTAGGGAATACAGGGAGAGCGAATACTTGGCATTCGGGCTTGATTGCGGGCACCTCGACGCTTCTTGTCCGGCGGTCTGATGGGTTGAACTGGGCTATCCTTTTTAACACCGATAGTAATCACAAAAACGAACAGCCAGCAGACTTGATTGATGGTCCTATGCACGAGGCCGCAGATGCCGTGAAGAAATGGCCCGATGGCGATCTGTTCGAGAAGTTCCCACCCAACAAATGACTGGCGGTTGGATCGTTGAGTGGTAATGTCGGATTGAAAGTCTGCCCGAGGTTGGGCTGTCTCTCAAAAAGGTTCCCAATGTCGCGGCGGATTGCGGTGCTCGTCGTTATTCTGTTGTTGGTGATTCTCGCGGCGGGCTTACTGGTCACATACATCCAGAAGGCACGACTCGCAGCGCACCTCGTCATCTCGCAGAATAACCTTCGTCAACTCGCCCTGTTCGCTGCGCATCACACGAACCCCAGCTCCGGCCCGCAGGGAATTGAACTCCCCAAAGAGATCCCCCAAGCGACGGTGGTTTTGCCTGGAGTGGCTCCAGATAATCGATTGAGTTGGGTCGTTTCAGTGTTGCCCGGGGTGGATCAGACGAGGAACCCGGTAGCTGAACTGCTCACCCAGATCGATATCACTCAGCCGTGGTCGGCGGAGCGAAATCAGATCGCCTCGCGGATGCGGCTCAATTTGATGCTCTGCCCCGAAAACACTCCACAAATACCGCTCGGTACTCCTGCGGTAACCTGTTATGTAGGTATTGCAGGTCTCGGTCCCGACGCGGCGACCCTCGTGATCCCCCTGACAGGCCCACCACCACCTCGGGCCGGGGCATTCCGGTACGATGCACCAACTCCTTTTGATCGGATCACCGATGGGCTGAGTCAAACCCTGTTACTCGGTGAGACGGCCGACGAACCCGGGCCGTGGCTACGGGGTGGTCCTTCAACCACGCGCGGGCTGGATGACTCAGCGAACGCCAAACCGCTCATTGGGATGGGGGGACAGTTCGGGGGATTCTTTCCGAACGGAGCGAATTTCGCTTTCTGCGATGGCTCAGTGCGGCTTTTCACGCCACAGATAACGCCCTTGGTATTGCTGAAGTTGGCAACGATCGCGGGCGGCGAAAACGACTTGATCCCGGAGTGAGCCAACGTGGAAATGAAGTGCTCGAGTATCAGTTGAACAAGTAAGGCGTTCCTCACCGATTCGCTTGTGGTTCAAAACGGGTCTGGCAGTTCCTCTTCTGTGGGAAATCTCTTATGTTGTTCAAGGAAGTTTGCCTGCGACTCCAAATAGTTAAGCTGCTCTTGAAAATCACTCGTGCCAGGTTCTGACAATGGCATTGTTCCGGCACCACCAAACAATCGCAATTCCTCTGTCGACGGCATTCTGTTATTGGTTTTAATGAATGCAGCAAGCTTACGAATCTTCTGCGCATAGTGTGTAAAGTCTGTGCTTACAGGGAGACCCACTTGTTGAGCACAGGTAAGACAGAGTTGTCGCTCGCCACGGGTATTATCAGAATGGGCCTCAGTGACATACACATCGGTGACATGCACTGAGG
>DASZJS010000871.1:0-5456 GCA_035947935.1 Gemmata sp.
GGCTTATCGAGCGTCAAATTGTTCGACACGCCGCGACCTCTTCCCGGTCAAGTCTTCTGGCACGATTTCCGAATGCAGTTCCCGAAGGACTCGGTACTCGTGAAGACAGTGACCATTTTTGTCTCGAAGGACAACGCACGCGACCGCGGTAATAGACGGGTCGAAACACAAATTCTCCATCACGATGGAGAAGACTGGCATGGGTATACCTATTTGTGGCGCGACGATCAAAAGGATGCGGATCTGGTGGGAGCCGATGGCGCGGAAAAGATCTTTCAAGTTGCAGCTGAGTGGGATGGAGACAAAAAGCGAGACTACGTTTGGACGTTACACAGCCGTACCCAGTGCATGACCTGTCACAATGCCTGGTCGGAGTATGCACTGGCCTTCAACGTGGGTCAACTGAATGGGCAAGGGCCTTTTCACGATGAGGCCAATAAGCTCATCATTCTCAATCGGGAGGGATACATCCAACGTGTGGGGAAAGATGACAAACTCCTTCCGCCGTTTGATGAGAAATCCGCCGCAAAAGAAGTCGTACTTGTCGATCCACTGCGCCAATTTAGCCATACTGTCGGGAACAAAGTACCCCTTGAAGAGATCGAACAAAAAGTCCGTAGTTACTTGCACGCGAACTGCGCTCACTGTCACCGATTTGGCGGCGGCGGTGGTGCGGTTGTCCTCGAACTCGATATTTCCAAGTCGTTAAAAGAAACCGGCATTCTGGATACTCGTCCGAAGCAAGGAGATTTTGGAATCACTGATGCGCGAATTGTCGCTCCCGGGGAGCCTGGTCGGAGCGTTCTCCTTTATCGCATGGCCAAGTTCGGGCGCGGTCGTATGCCTCACATGGGTTCGGAGTGGCCCGACTTTAGGGCCATCGAGGTGGTCAACAAGTGGATTTGCGAACTGGGAGGCAAACAGGTTCCACCTACGGCCACGGATCTGAGCGCTTTAGATAACGCTTTCCGCGATTTCAAGACAGCGCTTCCATTCGCCCGCGGCATCTGCGGTGAACTGGAAGATGCAGACCGCCACACATTCCTCGCTCGTGTTGCCAAACTTGAGCCTGGCCCCATTCGCGACCTCTGGGAAGGCTACCTGCCGCCCGATCCCAAAGGCCGCAAGCTTGGCTCCAATCCACGTCCTTCAACAATCCTTGCACTCACCGGCGATGTCAAGAAAGGCGAGGAGCTGTTCTTCACCAAAGATCTGAAGTGCGCGACCTGTCATAAAATCGGCGACAAAGGGGTGACACTCGGTCCCGAACTCACCACCATCAGCAAGACGCGGAGCCGTGCGGAGTTGTTGGAAAGCCTCCTGCAACCGTCCGTGCGAGTCGAGCCGCAGTTTGCCGCCTACAACGTGAAAACGCACGATGCCCGCACCTTCACCGGGTTGCTCATCAAACGCGACGATAAGCAAGTGGTGTTGAAGGATGCCGAGAACAAGGAAATCGCCCTCACCGCGGCCGATGTGGAATCGGTAACGCCATCGCGACTGTCCTTGATGCCCGATGGACTGCTTGCCGGGCTGACACCGCAGGAAGCGGCCAATCTACTGGATTACCTCGTGAGCCGGAAGTAAACATGATCCGCCCCGCAAAGCCCGCCGATGTGCCAACGATTGCCCGGTTAATCCGGGCTCTGGCCGAATACGAACGCCTGTCGCATGCGGTTATTCTGGATGAGGCAAAACTGCACGACCACCTTTTCGGCCCGCGGCGATACGCCGAGGTATTGCTGGCGGAAGAGGGCGGGAGTGTGGTCGGATTCGCTCTGTTCTTTCACAGTTACTCGACATTCGTTTGCAAACCATGCCTCTACCTCGAAGACCTGTTCGTTGTTCCCGAACATCGCGGTAAGGGTTATGGAAAGGGGCTGCTCATCGCTCTGGCAAAGCTGGCGGTCGAACGCGATTGTGGCCGGGTCGAGTGGTCCGTGCTGAACTGGAACGAACCGGCGATTCAGTTCTACAAATCGCTCGGGGCGAAACCGATGGATGAGTGGACGGTGTACCGGGTCACTGGTGAGGCGATGGGGAAACTGGCCGGGGAACGGTAATCCGGCCATCGTGAAGGGCCGAGGCCACCAACACCCCATCGACCCCACACTCGCCCAGGCGGTCGATATCTTCCCAGCTCTTTATTCCACCACCAGCGATCAGTTCGACCTCCGGGTACTCGACACGGATGGCCTGCAAGAGCGATTCCGTTCCGCAACCGGTTCCAGTGCCCACTCGGGCCAGGTCGAGTACGATCAAGTGGCAGCATCCCATCTGGACTACCATTCGAGCCAGACTGAGTGCATCGCGTTCATCTCGCAAGCCCCACGCCCCCCAGTCACCGATCAATTCACCGTCGCGCAGATCGATCGAGAAGCCAAGGCAACTTCGGCTTTGACTCTCTAGGCAATCCCGCAGATAGTCCGGGCTAGGGCATGTTTCAAATCCCACCACTGGACGAAGGAAAGGCAGATCGGACAAATCGGGAATGTCGTGACCGGACCCAAACCCCCCATCCAGCCAGATGGGTACAGACCTACTTCTTCCCAGGGGTTTACACCCCTGGCTATTAACGGTAACCCCGTTGGGGTCAAAAAAGAGTGAGCCCAACGCAGCGCTTTTCGCAGCCCCAAAGGGGCGACCGTCAATAGCCAAGGGTGTTAACCCCTGGAAGCTACCCAAAGCATCAAGGTCGGCAACGTAGAGTTCTCTCGCTCCAGTAGCATCGAGCAGACTCATGGCAACCGTTTCCGGATCGGTCGATTGCACCAGTTTACTCGTGAGAGGCCGATACCCGTGCCGCCGGCCGCCGACAGCGCGGACCACCTGCCCATTCATCACATCCAAAACGGGAATCAGTCTCGGTTTGCGGCATTCCATTAGGGATCAGTCGGAAGAAACTCGGAAGGTGAGTTGGCCGTTCTCACAGCGGGGGTTATATTACAAGTTCCGGGTTGCACGCCGCACAATGATGCGGTAGTGGCCCTTTTTCTTTCTCACTGGCTGCCCCAGAAACCGTGTTGGGGGCATTTCTCTGGTCTAAATGGAGGGTTGGCCTCGTCATGCAAAACCTGAGCGTGATGGTTGCCGAGTCCCAGAAGGAGGCCTTGTGGCACTCGTCGATGTGAAAGTCCTGCTGGAAGCAGGCGTCCACTACGGACACCGGGCAAGCCGGTGGAACCCGAAGATGCGACCCTATATTTATGGCAAGCGGAACCTGATCCACATCATCGACCTGCGCGAAACAGTCCGCGGGCTCCTCCGTGCCTACAAGTACCTGTCGCAGATTGTGGCCCGAGGCGGCCTTGTGATGTTCGTTGGAACCAAACGACAGGCCAAGGAAATCGTCGAGCGCGAAGCCGGACGAGCCGGTATGCCGTTCGTAAGCGAGCGCTGGCTGGGCGGAACGCTCACCAACTACCGGACCATCCGTAACCGGCTGAAGCGGCTCCAGGAACTAGAGGCGATGTGGCTCCCCGCCGGAACGAATCCCGCGAAGGAAGACCTGAACACCTACATTGCCGGGTTGATGACCGATGCCGGAAAACTCGATCCGGA
This sequence comes from Gemmata sp., assembly GCA_035947935.1. Lineage (GTDB taxonomy): Bacteria > Planctomycetota > Planctomycetia > Gemmatales > Gemmataceae > Gemmata. Next base: position 3,562 of record DASZJS010000871.1, read on the forward strand.
CAAGGCACCGGACACATCGGACATCCGGACGCACTCGAAGAAGATGATTTCGACCTTGAGCCGTGAGTTGCTCAAGATCCGCCGGAACCTGATGGGCATTCGGGATATGATCAAGCCCCCCGATGCGCTGGTGATCGTCGGGCCGAACAAGGAGCACATCGCGGTCAAGGAAGCGAAGCGGATGGGAGTTACCACCATCGCCCTTATCGACACCGATAGCGATCCGGACCCCGTTGACCTGCCAATCCCAGGGAACGATGACAGCATCCGGTCGATTGAAGTGATTGTCGCCAAACTGGCCGATGCATGCCTGGAAGGGCGAGCTGCCCTGCCACCCGAGCAACAGGGGATGATCAAGCCCCGCCAGCCAGCAAAACCCGCCGCACCCGCCCGAGCGGCCGAGCCGAACCCAGCTCCGGCTCCCGCTGTCAGTTAAGTAATTCGTTTCTCGTCCTTTGTCACTCGTCCTTCGTGAAAACCAAGTGGTGTTTCGCTCCGCACTCTTACCGAATGACGAGTGACGAAGGACAAAGGACGATATACGGGAAGTGAAAAAAGGAACATGGAGATAGGATAACATGAGCACCCCGGTTACCCCACAACTTGTCAAGCAACTGCGCGATCGCACAGATCAGCCGATGGGTCTTTGCAAACAGGCGCTTGATGTTAGCAGTGGCGATATGGAGAAGGCAATCGATTATCTCCGATCCCTGAACAAAGGCATGCAAGCCAAACGGGAAGGGAACGAGACCGCCGAGGGTCGGATCGGGGTGTTCTTCGATAACGCCGCGAAGGTTGCCGCGATCGTCGAGATGCGATGCGAGTCCGCCCCATCAGCCAAGAGCGATCAGTTCATCGCTCTTGCGACAGATGTGGCCAAGTTTGTTGCCACGAGCAAGGCTACTGCTGTCCCGGCTATTCTCGCGGAAAGTTATGGCACAAAAGGAACCGTTCAGGATCGTATTGACGATACGGTTGGTGTGATTCGGGAGAAGATGGTTCTCCACCGGTTTCAGCGGCTCTCGGGGGGTGTTTACGGCTCGTACATCCACCACGATGGCACGGTTGGCGTCCTGGTTGAGTGCAAGGGGGCAGCTGCAAACGATGAACTGCTCCGAGATGTGGCAGCTCACTGTGCTGCGTTGAACCCACCTTATGCGACCATTGCCGATGTTCCTGCTGAGTTGCTGGAAAAAGAAAAAGCGGTCGTGAAGGCCGAAATGGATGCCGACCCAAAGAACGCCAGCAAGCCAGCCAATATCATTGAGAAAATCGCCGACGGTAAGCTGACGAAACGACTGGCCGATGTCGTCATGGTGTTGAGCGAGCAACAGATGGCGAACGACATCAAGTACCCCGCAACGACAGTCAAGGCAGCACTCAAGAAGGCCGGCCTTGAGCCAGTTAAGTTCATCCGGTTCAAGGTCGGGGCTGTGGCCCTTTGATCGCTGTTGTTCATCACTCCGGCCCACTGGTCTAATCGCCCGTGGGTCGGCTACATTCACACTCAATACAATATCTGAAATAACCTCAAGCGAGATTGAACGATGCCACACACACCGAGTGCTGCGAAACGGCTTCGCAAGAGCGAGAAGCGGCGAAAGCAAAACCGAACCGCAGCCAAGAAGGTCAAAATTCAGAGGAAGGCCGCGGATGAGGCGATCAAGGTCGGCGATGCGGCCAAGAGGGCGACCGAGTTCAAGTCCACTCAGACGATCCTCGACCGCGCTGCTGGCAAGGGGTACATTCACCCCAACAAGGCCGCCCGGCTCAAGTCCCGCCTCATGAAAAGGCTGCGGAAGGCTCCTGCTCCAGTCGCATCGTCAAGCTGATTGAACCACCCGGATGGCCCGACTTGCGAAGAGGCCAGGGGACAGGAAAACGCGGTTGCGAAA
>DASZJS010000872.1:0-6327 GCA_035947935.1 Gemmata sp.
TCCAGCCCACCCCGAGTCCCGGCCCGGCCGAGAGATAAGCGCGCAAGAACCGCAGTCGATCGGTTCGGTTGACGTGGGGGGAATTGATGAAGCTGGCGTTCAGCCGCGCCAGTTCCTTCGCTCGCTGAGCGTTTGTGAGGCGAACCTGCGTCCGCACCCCGACGAGATCGATGAGCATTGGTTGGGTGCTGTTCGCGAGGAGTATGTTCGCGGCCTTGAGATCCCGGTGAGACACATCCCGGTCATGCATGGCCCGGAGGAGGCGAGCGAGTGTAACGCTGACCTCGGCAAACTCCGCTTTCGAGCGGTCGGTTTCCGATGACCGACGCAAGTGAATTTCCCGGGGGATTTCGCGAACGAGAGGGACCGACGAAGAGATTGCGACATCAATTGCAACAGCACCGGGAACCTTCTCGGTCAACAGGTACCCTTCGGCTGGCAAACCGTTGCGGTAGCGATGGAATGTTGCCAGTGGGCGCGGCGTTGAAAGCCGTCGATCCCGGAGGGCATGTCCGTTGATCCACGACCGCAAGACCGGCGATAGTCGGATCAGGTTCTTGATCGGGGTCACCCACGATCGGACATTGACACGCTTGAGCACGACAGTGACCGGTCCATCTGGACCGGGCATTGTCATTTCGACGACGGTGGAAGTTGGGGAATCCTTGAGGAGTTTGGCTTGTTGGCGACAATGTTCCGCGCTGTCGGGCTCGTTTGCCTCAAGCGAGGAGTGCGAAGCAAACGGGGCATCGGGATTTGCGAGGAGGCCTTGCAGGAAAGCCGCGGACAAATCGCGTACAGCCCACCCCCGAACTTTACCCTGGTGGACTTTCTGAAAGTGTCGGTTAAGTTGCAGGCAGCGGTCTTCGCGCGCGGCCCAGAATCGCAGATTGGATGCGACGGTCTCGCGCTCCAGTTCCATCGCTCCCGCGCGCAAAGTGTCCGCAACCGCCGTTGGGAGTTGTTTGCGAGCACGGCGGTAAGCTTGCCAAAACCTTGCGCGGTCGGTTCTGCTGGATCGAAGTTGAAACCAACGATTGAACAGAACGAGGTTGTCACGACTCCTGGCCCAACCGAGCGGTTTTCCGATCTGGATCGCATGCAGATCAATCAGTGCGAATCGGGGTATCCGACAAGGCGGAAGTTCGAGCAACAGATTTCCGGGATGCGGGTCGGGATGAGTAACCCCGGCATCGTGTAATCGTGCCAGGAATCGTCCTAACTCGCAGGCAATCTGGCGACAAATGGCGCAGTATTCATCGGGTGGTAGGGTGGGCAAAATGTGTTCGAGATAATGCAGAAACGGAACTGCGGCAGTATGGCCGCGCGTGATCAGATAGCTCTCTCCTGGCCGCTGCGAATTCAGGTGGCCCCAGGCGAGAGGTTCAACGGCGGGAATGTTTCGTTCGCGAAGCGCGAGGGAATTCTCGAACTCCAGACGAGCCTTCGGTAAGCGAATCACCTCTCGTGCCCACGCACGCAGACCGGTGATCTTACAGTGTTTGATGAAAACAGTCCCACCCGACAGATCGACCCGATAGACCGTTCGTGCTGGGTTGGTTTTCACCAATACAGCCGAGCCATTCGCAATCCAAAGGTCGATGTCTGGGCCGCCTGGACCAAACAACTCCACCCCGGAAGCAGTGACGTGCCAAACCCGTTCGCCACACCGAACGACCGGCAGGTCATCGGATCGCGTCAGGCTAATCAGTTTCCGGAACACAGTTGAAAGCATTGCCGCGCTCGTGGCCTAGACAGTTCAGCCCCCTCACGATCGGGGTTCGCCCAGAACAGATGCATCTCCCTGTCCGGGCGAACCCGGAGAGTTAGCGAGTGAATCCACACCCTTACCCCGTCTTCCGGAGTTGAGCAATACCAGCCATTCGGTCGAGGGCGATTAGCCAGTTTTGAGTTCCGGCCATAACACTGTAACTGGTTTCAACTTGTCGTCGGCCAGCCATCCCCAATTGCCGTCGAAGTTCTGGGTTACTGACCAGACGGGTTGCTGCTGCGACCCACTCCTCAGTTGAGACTGCGGCGAACCCGGTTGTCCCATCTCGAATCATGTTAGTGTGAACCCCCACCGGGTTGGTAATGACTGGTAGACCTGCTGCTTGATACTGGAGGATCTTCAATCCGCACTTACCGCGGCTCCAGGGATCATCGGGAACCCAACTGATCCCGATGTCCGCCGCGGCGATCTCTGCTGCCTCGGTGTCCTGCCGCCAGATGCAGGCATTCACAGCAAGATCGGGGATGTGGAGGAATCGGTCGCAAATGAGTTTCAGACGAATTCCAGGTATCGAGTGGCCGATTGCGGAAAGCGTTTGCGTGAAGCGTTTGAGCCCGCGAAGCGTGCTTTCGGACCCAACCCAGACGAGCTGAGGGTGGTTGCGGTGCGCGTGTGTCGAAACTGGGTAGTTAGCGGGTTCAACGCACGTCGGGATAACGACAATGCGATTCGCGGAGGTGTAGCGGGCGGCCTCGGCAGCCAGGAATTCATTCCCGGCGACGACCAGATCGCACGCGTGGATGATCGCCTGGAACCGGAGTGCCCGCTTGGGGTCATCGAATCCACGCGAAGCGTAAGAGTCGCGGAGCCAAACCGCATCGTCAAAGTCGAAGATCAGCCGACGAACGCGACGACGAAGCAGTGCGACAGTCCACCGCGGTAGCAACTTCCGCTGAACGACAACGGCCTCGGCATCTTCCAATCTGCGACCAATGGCAAGTCGACGAAAGGTACTTCGGGGTAGAGGGTGGATGTCGAGGTGATGCCCGGCCTGGGCAAGAGGAGCGCGGAACGCCGCGAGCCGATAGCGGCAGCAGACATGGTCTTCAGATTCGACAAGCGCAACAAGCCGCACGGATGGCCCTCCGTGGCCTCGTGGAAAAGTGGTTATTGTTTTCCAGGAGTTACGCTGTCGCTCCACCCCTGGAAGCCAAATCATCGCTTTCTTCTCGATGCCAAGGCACGATCGATCTGTCGTTTGGCGTCGGCTTTCTTCAGCGTTTCCCGTTTGTCGTGTGTTTGTTTGCCCTTGGCGACTGCGAGTTCAACCTTGGCGACTCCCTCTTTGAAGTACATGCCGAGGGGAACCAGCGTGAGTCCTTTTTCGGACGCCTTGCCCGCAAATCGTTCGATCTCGCGCTTGTGGAGGAGCAGCTTCCGCGGTCGCTTTGGCTTGTGATTCAAGCGGTTCCCAAACTCATACTCGGGTATCTCAGCGCCGATGAGCCAGACTTCGCCGTCATCGACACGAGCGTAGGAGTCTTCGAGGTTGCCGTACCCCGCTCGCAAACTCTTGACTTCGGTTCCCACGAGGACGATCCCGCATTCAATCCGATCGAGGACTTCGTAGTCGTGGCTGGCCCGGCGGTTGCGGCAGATGTTTACCGTTCCGTCAGCAGCGTTCTTCTTGTCTTTCTTCGCGCCCTGCGCCATGATGCCATCCCAGAGAATCTATCAACCAGCGTATCTTACCAACCTCACCCGCGGAATCGTAGGCCATTCGCGATGCACATGAGAGAGCGAAGGGGCCATTTTTCGGGACCTGTTGTTATCATAATTCTCATCGCAATCGCTCCTAACTCGTGGCTTCGCCTCAACAACAGACTTCGCCATGCCCCGCTTTGTGATTCTGGAACACGACTGGCCAATACTGCACTGGGACTTCCTGTTGGAAGCCGGATCGGTGCTGCGATCGTGGCGGCTACTCGCGGAACCGGGATCGGGGGGGGAAGTACACGCCGAACCGAATGCCGTGCATCGCCTGCACTATCTGGACTATGAGGGACCGTTGACCGGGGGGCGAGGCACCGTCCGACGGTGGGATGTAGGCACTTTCGACTGGATTGCAGATGAAGCAAATCGAATCGTCGTCGAACTGCATGGAGCCAAGCTGGTTGGCCGGTGTGCAATTGAGGGAAACCAATGTCGGCTGGCGTGACAGCTCCACGACCATTCACGGTCCGGCTGGTGTTGCAGGAGTGGGTTCTGCCGAGATGGAGCGGCCCGCGATCACGATTTCCCCAGCACACACGTTCAGCGTCAGCACTTGAGATGCTGGCCGCGGTTGGTCGGGAAAGAAGCGGAACAACCCGACCGGATTGCCGTTGTACCGATACCACGTCACATCGATGTTCGATCCCCGTGCCGTATCCCCGATCGCATCCAGGATGGACTGCGTTCCAACCCCCAACTGACCGGCCCGGAGGTCGCAAACTTCAACCGCCATCAGGTTCGTTTCCTCAGCGACCAGCCAGATCCGCAAGTCGATCCAGATGACCGTACTCCAAAACCCCTGACCGTAGCGGAACCCGAGCTTGAGCCGGTCGCCATCGATTGCCACGCGGGGGGAGTGGAAACCCTCTGGCAAGAGTCCGGTGAAACTTCCCTTTTCGACCATCATCTCGGCGAAGAAGCAGTTTAACTCCTCGACTGTGAACGTCTCACCCCATTCGCTTTTTGTCCGGATGTCGTTTTTCAGGTCTTGTATTCGAGTCAGTAATCGAGACGCTTTTTCCCGGGTTTCGTAATCTCCCGGTTGAGCAGCGGCGGTATAGAACTTAGGCTCTCGTTTGATGACGTAACCGAGTATCCCACCTGCCGCCAGCAGAACCAGGAAGAGCAATCCGATAGCGAGGAACAGTGGGCGGCGACGGGACATTGCACATCTCTTGAACCATGGAAAGGCGACCGGATGGTAGGACATCGATCCTAACGCTCGCAGTTTTTGGCGAGCCGGGAGCGTGAGCGACCGGAGTTAAACAATCGAATCCAACTCCGGTCGCTCACGCTCCCGGCTCGCCAAAAACATCATGGCTTGGTGGTTGGAGGCGTTGGTCGGGGCGTTGTGCCCGGTTGAGCCCCCTCCAGACGTGCCAGCTTTTCGCGGCAATCCTGAAGACCCTTTTGCAATTCCTTCAGCGATTCATCGACCTGCTTGTACTGAAGATCCTGGCTGGACTTGCGTTCCAGGTCGGCCGATCGATTCCGCTCGACCTCCTGCTGGAGTTTTGCAATGTCGTCCCGCATTGCCTTGACATCCGAAGTGGTGGTCGCGAGCTTATCCTTCAACACCTCGATCCCGGCCACGTCCTTCTTGAGCGATTCCACTGCGGCAAGGCGTTCCTTCAGAATTTCCATGAGAGCTTCGTCTTTCTTCACCAGATCCGTTGTCCCGACAACTTCTTTCTTGAGCCCCTCCACCGTGGTACCCACTTCTTTCTTGAGCCCCTCCACCGTTGCCCCGGTATCTTTTTTCACACCTTCCACGGCCGCAGCGCTTGCGGTAACCCGCTCGCGGAGCCCTTCGAGATCGGCTTTCAGAGCATCCAATGTGCGAATGCGTTCGTACAGGCCGGTGCTTCGCGTGTTGAAGTCATCCTTCTTGACCAGGTCGGCCTGCGCCTGCTGTGCGTGGTTCAACTCGGTACGAAGATCTGTAATGCTTGATGACAGGTTGTTGTACAGCGTCATGATTACCAGCGCGGAGATGCTCAGGATTGTGCCCCCGAACACTCGCCAGAAGAGCGAGATATGTTCCTCTTCCTTCTGCGGTTCTGCCTGCTTGGAGCCCGAGGACTCCGCGGCTGAGCGTAAGGTTTCGCTCACCACGAGCTTGCCACTCGTGGCTGCGGTTCTTTCCGACTCATCGCACTCATCTTGCTTCTGGATCACGGCTTCCTACCTCCTGTTCACCACCCGCTCATCGGGTGTACGGGGCGACGGTCATCCATTGACCGCGCGGCGGTGTAAATCCCGGAGTCCGGGCTATAACGAGCTTTCCCCAAGCCCGCAACCCGATCCAGCGACACCTTTACTCACGAAAGATGGAACTCCGTTCCACTTCTCGCAACGTCCGATTTGTCGGAAGAACTCACGCTGTGCTGCAACTTGCGCAGGAAAATAAGCTCAGGACTTCGACCTGGGCTCATAAATTGTCGGGGAATACCCTGCGCCTGGTTTTTGGGCGATATGCACTTCAAAGGAGGCACCGTGGAATACCGGAAATTGGGGCATTCGGGTTCAAGGTACCCGTACAAGGGAAACAATTATGCCGCACGCAGAACCATCCAAGAGTGCATCTCAGTCAGACGTTGCGCTAACGCTCTATGACTCACGGAACGGTGGCCTCGCCCTGGAAGTGGCCGATGTCGATACCTCAGACCTCATTCGCCCACACCGGACCAACTTCTTCGCCATCTACTGGGTCCGGGCCGGTAACGGGGAGTTCTGGGCTGGCGATGCCTGTCACTCCTTCTCTGCTCCCGGCCTGCTGTTCTTCGTCCCCTACCAGGCGGTTCGCCTTGTCCCCCACGCTG
>DASZJS010000873.1:0-3739 GCA_035947935.1 Gemmata sp.
TCCCGGCCGGCCACTTCTCGGGTTTGTGCGGAACTCCATCACCGCGATTCTGTGCAGCCTTCCCGGCATCTTTCATTGCCTTTGCACCGATAGTGGGCTTGGGTGGCAGAGGCGGCTTCCAGTCGGGCGTCGTACCGCGATCCCGATAGACACTCCATAAGGCACGGATCACGAATGCCCGCACCTTGCGATCCGGACTCTCCGTCAGCCGGAACAATTCCTCGGGAACGCGGAGATTCGGTAGCCGGTTGATGAGTGCCATTCCGAGTCCACGAGTCTCTTCATCATTCGATTCGCAGAATCGGTAAACCGCACTCGCTTCGAGCTTGGCAGGATCGAGCCGGAACCGCCGGTTCGGTGGGGTATCGTCTGCAAGAAGTGACTTGGCAACGAATCGCCGCACATCCATGAAGGGGATCTCTGACATGGCAACAAGATGATCGACTCCCGGATTCCACCGGGCAAACTCCCAGTTGGCGAGTTCCAGAGCAAACTCGCGGATCGGCTTGCGGCTCTCGCTGAAGAGTGGAAACACACGCTCCAGTGTGAGGAATACTGTGGGAATCTCGGCTCCGGGGTCCACAGGCTTGTCGGTTAACTGCTGGCCGATATCGAGATGGTGACGTCGGACGTACTCGCGGGCGAACTTGCCGACGGGAGCATCCGCGGGACCAGGGGCAATCACCAGTTGCCAGAGTCGCTCGCAACCCGCGGTTACGGCATCCGCACTCGCGGAAACCTTCTGCCCGGAGAGCATCTGTAGGAACATCGTTTCGGAAATGATCCGGATGTTCGCGCCTTTCTCGTTCAAATCCTCCGCTTTGATCTGCTTGCTTCCCTTTGCTCCCTGCCCATACAGCGGCGATCCCTCATCTCCGATCACAAGATAGTGGAGCTTCGGGGTGACTGAGCCCGCGACGGTTCCGTTGGCACCTTTCACTTTCCCTTCGGCATCATCGCGAGTCATGGATGAAAGTTTGCCGGTGAAGAGGAACGATGCCTTCTGGAGATCGGACGCAACGGCAGCCACAGGAGCAGCACTGGGCGTTGCGGCCTCTGTTGGAGTAAAGTCGGATGGGAGAAATGTCCGGATGAGCCGGTCGCTGGCGAAATCGTGATACATCGGCTCCGAGCGAGCAACGAGACGCATCAGCCAATCGAATCCGAGTTCCGCTGCTGTGACCTTCCGGACATCCCGGAACCAGTTCAACGCCTGCCCCGCTCTGTTCTCATCGAAGGCCAGCTCCTTCGCCCATTGGCCGTTCGCGTTCTTGAATGCAGCCAGCCACGGATCGGAATCCCAATCCGGCTGGAACGCCATCGCTTTCAAGAAATCCACACCCAGCGATTGGAGTTTTTTCAATTTGCCGGAATTCACCCAACCGAAGACGGCATCCTGGGTGTGCGGGAAGAGGGCCAGCCAGCGGAGCAGTTCGCTGTCGAGTACATCGAGGTCGAACTTGGCGAGTTCGGTCGCGGCATATTCGCTTACGCGCTCGCATTTTTCGCCATCATCCGGATTCAGCTTTTGGAGAAGTGTTGCAAAGAACGCCGGCCCCAGATCCTTCAGTGGGTGAACCTTGGGCAACAGCTTGGTGGCAAAATCGAAGGCCTCCTCACTATCAGAAAGGATTCGTCCCTGGAACCAGGTCGGGGTCAGTTCTTTCGGCCCAAAACTCTTGGTGATGATCTCCGCAGCGAACTTGTGCCCATGTTCCGTTTCGAGTAACTGACCCCAAGCATCCAGGTCAACCCCCGTGCGTGGATCCTTCTCTCCAAGCAGATCCCGGGCAAGTTTGCGGACATGATCGTTGTCGTTGTTTGCCAGTCGAATCAACTCGGCAACTGGCAGATCGCGGGCGTGAGTCCGTGCATAGTCCGCAGCGTATTTCCGCGCATCGGCGGAAGGCGAATCGAAGAGTTTCAGAACCGCCTCGTGCAAACCGAGCGTGCGAAACGCCCCTTGTTCAAATTTGGGCACATTCTGGAGAATCCAAACAACGAAGTTGTGGATGGCCTGGCTTTGAACCGCCACGAGACGAACCACCCAGCCCGGCTCGACATCTCGAAGGACTGCCCGGAAGTCCGTCTTGAGCGCGGCTGTGGCGAAATCGCGAACCGGGTCGGATTGGGCTCGTTCGAGTAATGAAAACAGTGGCCGCGGGCTTCGCTTCCAGAGATCGCCGTAAGCGCGATGTTTGAGAGAAGCGGGGTTTATCTCTTCGCGCCAGCCAAAGCGAAACCGATTCCGGCCATACCGCTTCGAGTCGTGGAAAAAGATGTGGTTATATACCCAGGTGTTCCGCCAGTTGGTGTCATCCTGGTAATTGATGAGGAAGTCGCTGGCAACATCGGCATAGGTAACTGGCAACTGCACGGCAACGCGACGGAGGTAACGCCAAGCTCTCCGAGCGCAGTAGGCCAGCGTGGCGCCGCTCACCTCTCGACCATGCCCTTGGGCACTGGCCATATCGATTCGCGCAGCGATCGCTCCAAACACCTCGGTATCGTTCTTGGCCTCGGCTTCCTTGAAGATGCGTTTCAATGCCTTCCACGAGCCATACACAAGCGGAACGCTGGCAATAATGCTGAGCAGATAATCGCGAGCGAGAGCATCATCGGATTGCCAGAGGGTGAAGATGACTTCGTGAACCTTGAGATTGTCCGCCAGCGGTACCTCGGCAGTTGGCGACTCCAACGCCTTGAGTGTCTCGATTCGGTAATGAGCCTGCTCTTCGCGCGTTTTATGACGATAGTTCCAATCGCGGAGAGTGGAGAGGAAATGGTTGAAAGTCAGCGCCCCCTTCCGGATGGGTGTCTCCGGTTTTGGGATGGGCTGTTGGCACAATTGCTCGATGAGGTGGATGAGACGCGGATCGCGAGCATCCCATGCCTTGCGGACATCATCGAGAGTCAGAACGGCCGCCATGACTTACCTCTACCAAACGACCGGTGTAAGCCAGTGATTTAACTTTCCCGCGAGAGGCTGATGTCTGGTTTTTTGCCAGACATCAGCCTCTCGTTTGTGATCGAGGGAATATCCACTTCTCAACCTGGAACGCGGAAGGCTCACGGCACCGCCGCCCGGGGCGAGTAATTCCCCTTTGCGGAACCACGATCCGCGGGGTTGATCCAGACCGCAAAGGGGAATTACTCGCCCCGGGCGATAGCGGTGCTGGAACAGCCTTCCTCGGGTTGTAACTGACGGAACTTGCTCGGGCAGCGCAACACTACCCTGCTGGAAACCAGCGAGCTGAATGATCCTCCTCGATCACTTGGAAAGTGAGGAAGGTTTTACCCTGAAGAACTGATGAACGCAAGCGCCGTAGTCCACTTTTTTACAGCGAGGGGATAGTCAAGTGATGGAGTGTTGATGCAGTGATTCGAGCGATGTGGTCCGGCTTCGTTCTTCGAGCAATTTCCGGTAGACACCGAGCAACCGCTCGCGGATAGGTTGCCCGCGGCGATGTAATTCCCATTGCAACTCGGCATATTCGGCCCGGCCTTCAGGCGTTTCGATTTTCACAGGCACGAATCCATACTCGCTCAAATCGTATGGGCTTGCTCGCATATCGACTTCGCGTGCAGCGCCGGCCAGATCAAACGCATCCGCGACCACATCCGACGGACAGAATGGAGCAATTTTGTAAGCGAAGCGATACAGATCCATGTTGACGTGCAGGCATCCCGGCTGGTCGTGTTCGGTACTTGCCACGCGGGTCAACTCCCAGCGATTGCG
>DASZJS010000874.1:0-5066 GCA_035947935.1 Gemmata sp.
CCACCCTGCATGCTGCACCAAGGAAGCGAGTTGCGTTGCCCCTGCTTCGGCTGTGCTTCCATGCCCACTGGTGAGTACCCGCTCGAAGCCGAGTTCAATCAACTCATCGAGAGCAGCCAACGGGTCCGGTAAATAGTCGAAAGCGCGATGAAAGACGGCTCGTCCCCCGGCAATCTGAACCAACTGCTGACATCGCATCCGATCGATCCCATCCCGGCAAAGTATTCCAAAGACGATCCCAGCGGCCCCAGCGTTTAGAAACTCCTCGGCATCGTGGAGCATGACTTCGAACTCACGATCGGAATACTGGAACCCTCCAGGACGAGGCCGAATCAGAACATAAACCGGGATCGAAACCGCTTCGCGCACTGCCCGGAACGTGTGAAGAGATGGGGTGAGCCCCCCAACTTCCAGACCGCTCGACAATTCGAGACGATCCGCTCCACCTGTTGCAGCCCGAATTGCTTCATCAGGAGTGGAAACAGCGATTTCCAGGGTGTATCGCGATGGCCGGGCTAGGATAAGGCGGTCATCGAATCGAGAGAGATGAGTAATCAGTGCCGCAGTCCGGTTCGCAGCGGCTTCTCCCGAAAGAATTGCCCCATCCACGTGATCCGGTGCCATCGCACCAAACCCATCCCCGGCCAGCACCAAACCCTGATCCCGGACAACAGCACACGATGCGCGAAGGGGATTCAAGGGACGAGCCCAACGCCACCTCTGCACGGCTAGTGGAGGATCGCTCAGCGGTTCTCCGACCCACGAGCGGAGAGTAGGGCGAAGTCGTTGGATGATCGCCGAATCTGGTTCGGCCCAGTTCTCTGTTGCCCAGGCATCGGTTGTGAGCGCTGTGATCGCGGGGCCAACTTCCGATATCCCCTTCGCCCGATTATCCACGACCCACTCAAGAGGCCCTTCCCCGATCCACGCTCCGCCCGGAGGAAGCGGCCCGGCACCCGCGAACAAACCGTAGATTGCCAGGCACCGAGTATAGCGCACCGTGCGCAATCCGCGTGCGAGTTCGTCCGGGAGAGTGATTTGGTTCGCAGCGAGTAGTTCCAGCGATTGCGGGATTGGTGCAGTGAGAATGAGTGCATTTGCTGAAACGTGGGTTTCAAACCCGTCCCGAAGGGAGCGGGTGTGGATCTTCCACCCCTCGTTGGTGCGCTCCAATCGCTCCGCGCGGGTGTGGTCGCGGAAATCGATCGCACTACGGTGAGTGGCAAGGAGCCGAAAAACCAGTTCGCGCATTCCGCCAGCAATGGCCAGTCCGAATGGCGGGAGGGGGGTACTCTCTCGTCTTCCGCCCCAATCCGCCCAACCATACGGTGCAGAAGTGAAGTATCCCCCGGGAGTCGTTGTGCAAGGAACCGCACGCGATCGAGGGAGTTGGTCAGCGCATCCCCGGGCCGCCGGGCATAGAGAACCTGCGGGCCGATATCGAAGGTTGCTGTCTTTCCGTTCGGGAGATCAATGGAACGGGTGCAGAACCGACCTCCCGCGCGCCGACCCATGTCGATGAGTGTCACTTCGACGTTGCGTGCCAGGAGGCGGTCTGCGGCAATGAGGCCAGCAAGGCCCGCCCCAACGATTGCCACGCGGGGCGTCATCGCATACCTTGCATCTTCTTGCTCACCGCCTCAGCCTCCGCGAACACCCGCATCAGATTGCCGCCGAGAACCTTGTGAATCTGTTCTTTCGTGTATCCCCGGTCGAGTAAAACCTGCGTGATGAGCGGATAGCACGACACATCGGACATCTGACGTGGGAGGCGGGGCACACCATCGAAATCCGAACCAAGCCCCACGCAATCGATCCCGGCTACTTTCACAACCTGATCGATGTGATCGACGATGGTATGTACATCGCCTGGCGGGTAGTCGTTCTCTTTCGCCCAGGCCCGGATAGCTTCGCGATATTTTGCATCATCGTCCGGGTATTTTTTCTTTAACTCCCGTGCAACCTCAAACATCTTTTGTGTGGCCCGGGCACCCTCTGGGACAATGAAACCGGAAAAGAAGTTAATCATCACCACCCCACCGTTTGCCTTCACCAACTTCAGCACATCGTCGGGCACGTTCCGAGGATGGTTGGCAACCGTGCGGGCGGACGAGTGCGAAAAGATCACCGGAGCCTTGGTCACCTTCAGGGCGGCTTTCATGGTCTCATCCGATACGTGCGACAGATCGACCAGCATCCCCAGCCGGTTCATTTCAAGGACAACATCCTCGCCAAAGTGGGTGAGGCCGTTCGCCTTGGGAGCATCGGAACAGGAATCGGCCCAGGCAAGCGATTCCGAGTGCGTGAGCGTCATGTACCGAACGCCTAGCCTGTGGAAATCCCTCAGCACTCCGAGCGAGTTATCGATGGAGTGACCACCCTCAACGCCGATCAGGCAGGCGATCTTGCTGGCCTTGCGGATGCGTGTGATATCAGCCGTTCCATAGGCCATCTCGAACGTCTCCGGATAGCGGCGAGCCATCTCGTGAACCACATCGATCTGTTCGAGTGTTGTCTTGACAGCGATTCCCTTGTGGCTGTAATCCACAGGGACGTAGGCGCTCCAGAATTGCGCTCCGACGTTGCCTTTCTTGAGCCGTTCGATGTCGGTGTGGAATTGCTTCTGCGGCCGGGTCAGGTCAATGTCTCGGAATGAAGTACCGCCCTTGGTCCGAAGCTCCCAGGGCAAGTCGTTGTGACCATCGATCACGAGTGCCTCGCGATGGATAGCAAGGGCTTGTTCCGTGACGGTGACATCGCCGGAGGTGGGCTTTGGAGGCTCTGCGGGATTCGCCAGGACTGGAACACTCGTCAAAACCAGTGCGGGTAAGTACCGGAGCATAGTGAGATGGGGTTGAAGGTGGAGAGGGGACGTAGTGCATTGTCCAGAAGAAAACGCTGACGAACAGCCCCCCGTTGTGGACAACAAGCCGAGAAGCACTCGTGCAGGTTCTTTGCTTATGAAACGATTATAGTAACATCACGGTTATCAGCTGGCTGGAGATGCCTGGCGGAGAACGCTGCAATCGTGTGCTGGATTGCTGTTTTTTCTACCTGTCGAAAATGGCCCAAAAAAACTAAAATTCGCGCTATAATGTTGTCCTAACTTCAATTTCAATCATGCCTTGCCCGAATTCTAATAATTTAGCTTTGTTTTGCAGAATGGCCCATTTTTTGGAGATAAATTTTAATAATTAAAAGATATTAATAGCATAATTTTGTCCATTGTGGGCGCGGTTTGGGGCGGTGAATAACGCAGCGTCAGCACTGATGATTCCCGAACATCACCTTGCAGATATCCAAATAACTCAGACCCAGACGGACCCTCACGGAAGAGGAACAACGAGTTTGTCGGACCCTTCCCCGGCGAGCAAAAATGAGAAACTATGAGAACTGTACCGAGGACAACGTGGCAATTTGTGAGTCAATTCTCACGACATTATTTTCCTGTCTTAGGGAGACTCATTGTTGGAAACCGCGTTCATTCAGGCATTTGAATTAACATAACTCAAGTTTTAATAATCAGTTACAGTATTCATTAAGCTGAATAATCCTGAGATGGCAACAGCATCACCAAAACCCCATCGCTAAAAATGAGAGAAAAAGGAGTTGTGAGAAGACGATGAGGAGGCTATAGTCAATACATAAGATCACTCGTCCCGATAGGGGGGATCGAATGGCTCCACGTGAAATCCTTGACGTTGTCCGCCGCAACCCGTTCGAGCCGTTTCGGCTCGTTCTGGCTGACGGCGCAAAATACGATATCAAGCACGCCGATCAGTGCATGGTGATGAAAAAGTCGGTCATGATCGGGGAAGTTTCCCACGATGTTGGCGGGTTCATTGAATGGACCATCAATATCAACTGTTGGAATGTGATCCGCATTGAAATGGCTGAAACTCCCTGTCTCGCTTCAGCGTAAGTCACTTTCTAACCGCGGCGAACACCTCCCGAAGAGGAACGCCGCGATCCCTGGCAATCCGAGCACAATCTTCATATTCCGGCGTCAGCACTTCAAAACCATCTGCCCGCCAACCGATTTTTGCTTTGACCGGTCCCCACGGCGTCTCAACTGTGGTCGCCTTGCGTTGAAGCTTTGACCGTTGGGCCGTGTGCCGTCGGATACCAAACGTACCCGTCTCACGGAACAGAATCTCTTCGAGCTTCGGTGTTTTGTCCACTTCACAAATCACAGAAAGCAACACGCCCGGCCGGTTCTTTTTCATCTGGATCGGCAAGGCGAACACATCGAGTGCGCCAGCCGCGAATAGTATCTCAAAGCAATAGCCAATCATTTCGGGTGTCGCATCATCCAGGTTCGTTTCCAGGACGGTCACAGTGTCTGTTTCGGCCGTAGGAGTCGGTTTAGCTGCTACGGTGCCGTGTGCTGTTCCAATGAGCAACCGAAGGATGTTCGGGCGGTCGATGAAGTCTTTTGTCCCTGCTCCGTGACCCACTCGCTCAACGATCATCTCGGGCGATGACGTGTAGCTAGTCACCACAGTTGTGAGGATGGCTGCGCCCGTGGGAGTTGTCAGTTCAAACTCGATCTTCGATGGAGCGAGCGGTACGCCTTTAAGCAGTTCCAGCGTGCCAGGTGTGGGAACAGGCATGATCCCGTGCGCGGCTTTCACGGTTCCGGTTCCGGTGGGGACTGGAGAACTGCTGAAGCGCTCGACTCCAAGGAGATCGAGCCCAACCGCGGCTCCGAGGATGTCTGCGATGCTGTCGAGTGCCCCGACTTCGTGAAAATGAACTCTTTCAAGCGGGAGACCGTGAACAGTCGATTCTGCAACGGCCAGCTTGCGGAAAATCGTTCGGGCGAGTGTGAGTTGATTCGGGGAAAGTATACTTCTGGCGATAATCGCATCGACATCCGGAAGGAATCGATAATTTTCCTGGTCCGGGGCTTGGATGGTGACCTTGGTTGCAGCAAATCCACACCGCTTCACGCGCTCCACTTCCAGTTGAATCGGCAGGCCGAGTGAATCAAGGGCAGTTCGAATCGCATCCGCGGGTATCCCCGAATCGATCACAGCGCCGAGGAGCATATCGCCGCTGATCCC
>DASZJS010000875.1:0-1785 GCA_035947935.1 Gemmata sp.
TGATAGGCAACAGCCGTCACTGCGGGAGCAGCGGCTACTGCGAGACTGGGGAAGAAGAACAGGCCCGCGAGAGAGAGAAGTCGGGTCATGGTGTGAGTTCGTGTGCAAGTTGAAGAGGACCACATCGCGTTTGATTGCGACCTTTAGCGCAATACCGCCATTGCGGTTCCTGCCATCAGGAAAAAGGCCACGAGCAAGGCCAGCGAACACCCCGCGCAGCCATCAAGGCATCCACCTACACCTTCAATGACGCTACCAGCGGCTTCTGCAGCTCCGCCGACTAATTCACCCGCGGCGCTGGCAGCTTCTCCGACTAACCCGCCTGCGTCAGCCAGAACTCCAGCTCCTTCGGCCACTGCACCTGCCCCATCTACAACCGCACTGGCTCCGTTGAGCATGAGGCCCGCATCACCGATATCGATTCCCCCGATACCGTCATCCTGATATGGCTGCGGCTCTTTCTCCTCGCGTGGCGGGTCATTGTGATCGTCCAGATTCGTGCCATCGAGTGGCAATCCAGTCTCTTCGTTGGGTTCCATGGGCGCACCGCGGAGTTAAGTAAAGGCGTTAATGGTTGAAGAGGAACTCGCGACCCGTGAGGATCGCCCACACAAAATCTTCGATCGCTTCACGTCGCGATTGTGCTCCACCCTTCGCGGCATCGGCCAGAATGTCGAGGAATTTCTTCCGTTCCTCGACTGTTGGCTTGCGCGTCAGGGCCAGGAGGAATACTTGGTCGATGATTGCCGCATCGGTCATGGTGGTAGCTATCTGTTTTCCCACGATCGAGTTCTTGTCCCGTAGCTTGTCGTTGAGTGTCTGCCCGTTGTTCAGGTGCAGAGCCTGCGTCACGCTGGCATCGGCAGTTCGCTCGCAAGAGCAGGTCTGCACTCGATCGGCGCGTCCGAAGGTCTCAAGAAACCGCGAAAGAACCAGTGAGTCCGGCAACTGCACAGCCCGGGTGCCTGCGGGATAGGTAAGAATTGGAGTTGCAGAATCTCCAGCCGCCGATTTCAGTTGGTTGAATGAGGTCGGCACACTGGTCACATCTGAATAAGCATCGAGAATCACTTCCCCAGGAAGCCGACGAAGCAGATACCGCGAGTAAAACCGATCGTCCGCCGCGTTGGCGGGCATCGGTTTGGAGGATCGCTGGTAGGCGGTTGAATTCAGGATCATTCGCATCAGATGCTTCAGATCGAATTTGTTCTTGATGAAATCCGTGGCGAGGGCATCGAGCAACTCGGGATTACTTGCGGGATTCGAGACACGCAAATCATCCTCGGCTTCCACCAACCCCCGGCCCATGTAATTCTTCCAGACGCGGTTCACAATTGCCCGAGCGAAGTAGGGGTTATCCGGTGCAGTGAGCCAATCTGTAAAGTACCCGCGGCGATCATTAGCCGCATCAACTGGAAAGGCTTTTCCATCGAGTGGAGTTGGCGACAGGGCAACGCCCTTCCGCAAGTGCAACGCCTCGCCATCGAGTCGCGATTGAACCAACACTTCCCCGGATCGGTCGCCGTTTTTGAGGCCGACTCGCGAGAATAAATTCGCATAGGCCCAGTATTCATCCTGCGTCCATTTTTCGAGCGGGTGGTTGTGACACTTGGCACACCCGACCGACATACCCAGGAAAGTAATGGCGGTTGCCTCGGCCAGTTCGCTGACATCCTTATGCAGCACGAAATAATTCCCACCACCATTGGAGAGCGTGCTGCCGGAAGCAGTGAGGATGTCCCGCGCAAAGGCGTCCCAGGGCTGATTGTCGCCCACACTTTGTCT
>DASZJS010000876.1:0-5554 GCA_035947935.1 Gemmata sp.
GCCGCGAACCACATTGGGATCGGCGTTGGCTTTACGAGCCTTATCGATATCGTTCTGGGTCAGCTTTTCCGTGGTGTCATTGTTCACCTTGGTCTGGGCATCGATCGCCTTGACGACCTTTTCCTGTGCAGCCTTGAGGGCAGCCAGGCGATCGCTCGCCGGGGTGCGAAGTGCCGCTGCCAGAGCCTTGAGTTCCTTGGCGTGCCGCCGCTCCCGTTCGCCCGCGTCATCAAACGCACCATTCCGGAGAGTACGGACAGTCTGATCGATTTCGGAGATCAGCCGCTCGCCGCGGTTTCGCGCATCTGCCTGATCCAGTCGTACCTTTTGCTCCGGGGTCAATGAGGGAACAATCTGCCGAACGCGATCGAAAATGCTGGCAACTTCAACTCGGAGGTCGCCTTGTTCGGCACCCAACTCCTCGCGATCATCAACGATCTGCGGCCTTCCGCGAACAATTTGACGGGGGAGCCGGGCGTTCGTCAAAGTTTCGGCATTGATGACGAGTTGCTTTTCGGCGGCAGCATCGAGTTGAGCCGCTGCCTCGTCCAGATTTCTGAGGACATCGAGCTTCCCGGCAAAGCCGCGGAGTTTAGAAACCACTTCCCGCTGCTTTGTGTAAGCCTCTTTCTGCTCCTTTGTCGCGGTCGCCTCATCCGGTGCCGCAATCGCAGCATCGAGCTTCGCCAGCACGTCCTTGATCTCGCTCTCGCTCAGTCCACGAAGTCCCTTGGCAACTTCTTCGAGAATAGCCTGCTGGGTCGTTGGCGAAAGGCGCTGGTATCGCATGGCATTGAGCGTGGAACCCGCCCGGCGGGCCGCTTCGTCGATCTTTGCCTGGATCTTCTTCTGCTCTTCCCGCTGCGTGACGGGATCGAGATCCTTGGAAATCGCAAGCGGAACAAGCGTCCCAATCAGCAGAGCAGCGGCAAAGTATCGGCTTTGGCGTCCGGCGAACATCGGTGGGCCTCCTTGAGGCGGGGCTTGTTTGGGTTGGAGAGAGACAACCCGGTGAGTGTTATTTAATATCCGGCGATTCTGAATCGTTTGCAACACTAATCCGGCGTTGAGTTACACCCTGTTACCGTGGAGGTAGGTCCCGAGTCGGTAATTCTTCGACAATCCCCAGCTCCAAGACCCCTTGTTAAGAAGCATCTGGGATGCCACCGCAGACATCCGCACCAGGTATTTCCGGGATATTGTCTCGGAAACGGCGATTACTTCTTTTTCTCCTTCTCCTTGAACACGGCAATCTGATCGTTGGTGAGTTCCCGGAGCTTATCCGTGCGCTTCTGCTTCTCCTCATCCCGTTGGAGCATGGCAAGCCCGACATCGGTCTCGGTCATCACGATTTTTCGTTTGGCCTCACGAGTGTAGCCAGCCACGCGATTGAGTGGAGGTTTACCATCGGGTCCGGGGAGTTTATCGAACACCTCCACATACAATTCAACCGTATCGCCGACATCGAGTTTCGCGAATGACCCATCGGGCATCATTTTCTTGAGGTCGGAAACCTCAAAATTCCTTCGCCCGCCAGCTTCCAATTCTCCGGGCTTGGTTGTGGGGTCGGGAGATGGAAACCGATAGAACCCAACATCGACCCGGTCTTGGTCCTTCTCGGGAACGCCGCGGAATGAGTACCGGAAAAGCCCCAAATCCGGCACAAACTCCCCAAGTTTGGCTTTGACAGGGTCTGGAGCGCGGATCAGTTCCTGGCGGAAGTAGACCCTGAACCCAGGATCGTCCCTAGGATGGTGGATGGCCTTGTACCAATCCGGGTACAGGTCCATCTGTACGCCCTTCGGGATCACACGATAGCGGATATTAGCCTCGCGAATCCCGAGATCCGACCGGGCCTGATAGATGACCATCACGCGACCTTGCGACCAAAGTGCCATATCCCAGATGTAATCGTTCGGCGGCCCTTTACCTTCCACATTGTCCGGGTCGGGGTTACGGTTCGATTCCTTCTTGAATTCGACGACTGGGGGGCGATCTTCCCACATGCGGATGTTACGTCGGATCGGGACCGGGTTGGTAAAGGTCCGATCATCGACCAGTTCGATCCGGTAAGCGATCATTTTCGGCGTGGTTGGGAATCCCCACGCGACAGATTTTCTGTCGCCCGCAATCTCGAACGGAGTCAGTTCGGTAAGGTCGCGCTCACGGACACCCTCAGCGCGTTCGATGAGGATCAGGCGAGCCCGGGATACCGGCTTGTTGAACTTGGCTTCGATAATCACCTGCGACTGCGGCAGGGCATCGACGACTTCACCGCGTCTTGAGCTTTCGGTTCGACGGGTGTAAGGTGTGCCATCCGGGGCAAGGCCGAGGTAGGTTGGCAGAACCTGAATGGCATTGAGCGGGGGATTGTTGGGATCGTCGGGAGCCAACTGAGGCGGTGCCTCGAACCTGACCCGCCCGGGTTCCTTCGTCCGGCCGTCTCCAAGTCGGGCCTGAAAGCTGAAATCGCGAGATGATGAAGGAAGTTTGGTCGCAAAGTAAGAGGTATCCGTGCCAGCACGATCCAGGATGATGTCCTGGAATTGTTTCGCTTCATCTACGTTGAGAACCCTGGCGATTTCCCTCACGAAGTCTCCCTGAGACAACGCCTTGTCTTTCAAGGAGTTTAGCTTCGCCAGCATCGTTTCAGGCACATTTTCGCTCCGCAAAACGGCAACGACCTGGTCTGTGAGTTTGAACCATGCCTCGTAAGTCAGATCGTAGAATTCTTCAGGCTGGCCTTCGGGAATGATTCGCAGAACGCCAATCTGATTGGGATCGCGATCGCCGCTGACTTCAAACCGGACAATCACCTCGGCACCGGTTGGCCACACGTCCTGCGTGACGTTCTTCAAGTGGGTTCGGCGGGGAATTTCCTCATCCATCAGGGCTTGTCGCTTGACCAAAATGCCTGCGAGAGCAGGGTTGGCAACGACGAATGTCAGCCACACCGCGCCGATCGGAGCTACAACCAAAGCCGTCCACAATAGCCGGCGGTAATCGATCAACTTGAGCAGGTTGTACCGCGAGGCAATCTCACCTGCCTCCCGGGTAACCGCAGCGATCAGCGTTTTCGACATCCCATGGGTTTGTGCAGTTGCGCGATTCAGTTGGAGAGCCGTTACGAGCCGGTGATCGAACGCCGGGTGTACCTTTTCGGCCTGACCTGCAAGCTCATCCACCGGCGGTGTTTGAATCCACGGACGGACGAGGAAATAGAACACGAGACCCGCGGTGAGTACGAGTTGCCCGGCAGTCATCAGAAGCCGAAACCAGAACGGCGTCTCGCCCACCGAGAGCGGATCTGCACTCGCAAACACCCAGGACGACCGCAGGATGTCTCGCCAGGTCTGGGAGCCGGAGTATCGGTCAATGGCCCAGTCGGCGCAACAGGCCAACCCAAGGACCGCAGCAGCGATGGCAACCCATCGCCCACCGCCCCAGGCAAGCCTCACGACTCGCTCCAGGAACCGCCATTGTGTGAGTTGTCGAAGAACCGAGTTCATGGTGTTCAGAAAGAGCGTGGTTATCGGTTAGAGCTAATCCCACCGACCCCGGAGGTGTCGGTTAACTCAGCCCGTTGAACTTTCGCACAAACCATTCGAGGGTGAGGAGGCCGATCAGCAATGACAGCGCCCAGACATTCCAAAGCAACCGTTCCTTCCGGGAATGAACCGTTATGGATTGTGGCTTCACATCTTTCGGGAGCTGATACAGGTCTTCTTCCCGGTAGAACTTCCCGCCGGTGGCATCGCACAGTTTCCGCATGGCCTCCTCATCCAGTCCGCCAGGGGCCAGTTCGTGCTCGGGCGGCAAGTTCACTCGATATTCCAGCGCGGCTGGAGTCTTGTTCTTGGGATCGACGGTTAACCGAAACCGCCCTTGCCGGTTGAACGGCAGCGCGGCGATGTACTCACCGTCTTGCCCGGAGAGTTTGTGGAGTTTAACGGGGACAGATCGATCCTTGTCGTTCGGGTCGGCATCCACTTTCTCCAGCGTGGCATCGATCTCCTCATCCGTAAGCAATTTGAAGTTCTCGTTGAACACACGGGCATATATCTGCCCGGTGCCGCCGACCGTGGGATCGGCGTTGTCGAGCGAGAGCTGGGTGAGCTTAGTTCCCACGGTTCGGGGAAGACCAGCAGCGTAAATGGCCTGGCTCCAGAATCGACCGAACAACTTTTCAGCAGAGTTGAATCGCCATCGCCAGGTGTCATCAAACCCAACGAAAAGGACGTATCCCTTGCCGAAAAAGTGCCCGACCAGGAGAGGCATTGGTTTGTCATCCGGGGCCGGAGTGCGATCGGTCGGATGCACGAGGAACACATCGGCAGCCGGCTTGGTTTTGAGTACCGGGTAATACCAGTAGAGTGGCTTGAGCTGCTTTTCGCTTGAACTGCCGCTTCCGTTTTCCTTCTTGCCCCAGAGTGCGGCGTTCTCGTCCGGATCGTCTTCAAGTGTGACGATCGGATTGCGCGCCGCGGCGGCTGCCAGAACGGGAACAAACGGAGAAGGAGGTCGAGGATCCTGAATCGGTAACCGGACAGATTCAAAGTCCACGGGCAGGATTTCCCCGATGGGACTGGGTGGTTTGGTGGCGACGAGTCGAGTCTCCCCTTTGTCGTTCTTCATCTCCCACTCCCCGGCCCAGGCAGCCGGTGCAGTCCACTTTTCGGGTCTGTCCGTGTACGATCGACCGGCGATGTGGATCAGCCCGCCGCCCTCAGTCACAAACTCACGGATCACTTGCTGCTGTTCCAGACTGAAATACTTGCCGGGAACGGCCCCGAGGATCAGCAGATCGAACTCGAATAGGATCTTGCGAAACTCTTCGCGATCCAGATTGAGTGTGCCGTTCAACTCGCGGGAGAATTCAATCATCCACGGCGGTCCGGAACGCATTGCCACCTTGTCCCCTTCGGTCAGATAGAACTTCGCCTCGACGCGGCGGTCGCGGAGGAGAGCCCTCTGGAGGAATTTGAAGTCGTATCGGGGCAAAGAATCGACTACCAACACCTTGAGTTTCTTGTCCACAACCTGGGCCGGCCGAGTGATCCCATCGGTAAGCGTTTCCACAACCGCACCATTACCGGAGGTGATGGTGACTGTGGCTGTCAACTCCTGCTTTCTTCGCGGTCCTGCATCATCCTTGATGGGAACAAAGGAGAGTGTCTCCCGGATATCCTCCCCTTCCCGAACGGGTACTTCTTTTCGGGCAACTTCCCGGCCACCGTGAGTCAGCACAATCTCGACCCTGCCTTCCTTGATTCCCTTCACGGTATATCGCACTGGGACCGACACGAGATCGTCCACAAAAATAGTCTCGGGGACGATGGCATCCTTGACCCGGAGTTGACCGTAAGACGAGCTACCGACTCCGTAGACGTAGATCGGAATCTTGCGGCGAACACACTCCCGAGCGAGATCGTCGAGGCTCCGGACGCTGCCGTTTTCGCGGCCATCGGTGACCAACACGAGAGCCGCGGGAGCATCGGTATCGTCGCGGTTGAGCAACTCGAACGACGATTCCACGATTGTCGTCTGAGATTCA
>DASZJS010000877.1:0-4401 GCA_035947935.1 Gemmata sp.
GTGGTGGTCACGCACACAGTGGGTGTCTGGTGTACCTTGGCGACAACTTCCCGCCGGAGTATCGCAACAGCGTTTTCATGTGCAACATCCACGGTAACCGGTTGAACCGCGATCGCCTCACACGGACCCCATCGGGCTATCTCGGCGTCCGCGAAAAGGATTTTCTGTTCGCCAACGATTCCTGGTTCCGCGGTATCGCGTTGTCGAGTGGTCCAGATGGTGGCCTGTATGTGACCGACTGGTGCGACACCGGCGAGTGTCACAATTACGACAGGGTCGATGTGACCAACGGCCGCATCTACAAGGTGGCCTTCGGCACTCCAAAGGCGTGGAAAGGCGACGTCTCGAAGATGACCGATGCGGAGTTGGTGAAACTGCAACTCCACCCGAACGACTGGTTCGTGCGCAAGGCTCGCCGCGTTCTTCAGGAGCGAGCAGCGGCGGGAAAGCTGGAGAAGGGAACCACGGATGCGTTACGGAAGATGCTGAAGGAGGAAAAGGACGTGACGCGACGCCTGCGGGCGCTCTGGGCGTTGGAGGCAACCGATCAGTTACGCGATCTGAAGATCGACGACTTGGCGACCGACCGTGAGGAAGTGATCCGGGCGTGGGCGTACAAGCATGGATTTCTCGACGGCAATCCCTTCGTGATCGAAACCGCAATTTCCCTTGAGCAATCGCCCTTCGTGCTTGCGGCAGCCTCCTCTGCCCTCCAGTACGTCGAGCACAAGCACGCCTGGGTAGGTGGAGAATTGCTGTTTCAGCACAAAGTCATCACGGCGGATCCAAACCTCTCGCTCCTCCTCTGGTATGGGGTCGAGCGGTGGTTTAGCCAGGATCCGGATGCGGCGTTTACCTGGCTCCCGGGCATGAAGAACCCGCTCGTTCGTCGGAACAGTGTGCGGATGCTCCTGAGTATGCCGAAACAGGACGAATACCTCGCACGTTTGATGAAGGTTATCGATAAGACATTTGATGATGAGGCGCGAGCCGATCTTCTCCGCGGCATCCGTGAGGCATTGGCAGGCACGAAGTCGGTGTCCGCACCCAAAAACTGGCCTGAGACTTACGCGAAGCTGCTCAAGACCGAAACCCCGGAGGTCGCGAGAGAGACTGAGGCAGTTGCCGTGCTGTTCGGCGATCCGAAAGCGATAGCCAAACTCACCAAGCTCATCGACGACACAACCGCCAAGGCCGATGATCGCCGCACTGCGATCGAACTGCTTCTGCCTCGCAGGCTCCCCGACTTCGCCAAAACGCTCCATGCCTTGCTCGCTGACCCGGCTGTCCGACAAGCCGCTATCCGTGGCCTCGCGGCGTTCGCAGACACCGATACACCCGCGGCCATACTCAAGCACTACGTCAAGTTCACCGCCGAGGAAAAAGTGGATGCCGTGCAAACGCTTGCGGCGAGGGCTGCATGGGCCAAGGCATTACTCGATGCGATTGAAAAGGGTACTGTGCCCCGCGCTGATGTACCTGTAACCACCGCCCGACAAATCCTTGCGATTAACGACAAGGCACTTTCCACTCGACTCGAAAAGGTGTGGGGCAAGATCACTCCGGCATCCAAGGAGCGCGCTGCGCTCATGAAGAAGTGGAAAGAGATTCTCACCGAGGAAACGCTCACCAAGGCCGATCCAGGCCGTGGCCGAGTGCTGTTCACCAAGAACTGCGCAGCATGTCACAAGATGTACGGTGAAGGAAACGCGGTCGGCCCGGAACTGACCGGTTCCCAGCGGTCAAACCTCGATTACGTTCTCGAAAACGTCCTCGATCCGAGCGCGGTTGTGCCGAACGAATACCGGATGATTAATTTCGTCCTCGCGGATGACCGTGTCGTATCGGGTATCATCATCCGCGAGACAAAAGAGGCTCTCACGGTTCGCACAACGAATGAGACAGTTGTGTTGCCGGTTGGTGACATCGCCAGCCGCAAACAAACGAACCTCTCGCTCATGCCCGATGGGCTGTTCGACCAGATGAAACAGGATGAGGTGCGCGATCTGGTTGCATATCTGCGAAGCAAGGAGCAGGTGCCAATCCCGAAGTGAGTTGGGTGTAATCGGTCCTTTGAAATCACAAATACATTCGTTCTTGTCTTTCTCTCACGAACAGTTACTGGCGAAAACCCAGTTCAAATGAGACATTGAAAGTGTTGGGGCATGGCCCCAACACTCCTTGCGTCATTGCGACCTAACATTTTCTCGATTTTTTCCGAAGTGCCGATCAACCAAGAGGAACTCTACAGGTGTCCCAACTCGTGCCTGAGGAGGCAAGAAGCGTGTCACCCCGCGGAGGGTTATTCGGGTTCATTACCCGGCTGGGCCGACCACCAACTGTCGATTCTGACGCGGATCTACTCGACCGCTTCGTGCGAACGGCGGATGACACTGCCTTCCAAGGGATTGTCCCCCGACATGGGTTGATGGTGCTGGCCGTCTGTCGTCGCCGACTCAGTCGGGAAGCCGATGCCGAGGACGCATTCCAAGCGGTGTTTCTCGCCCTGGCGAAATCGGCAAGATCCATCGGTCAGCGCGAGTCTCTTCCCGGCTGGTTGTATCGGGTCGCGTATCTGGTTTCCTTGAAAGCGGCCGGGATGCGGGCTCGTTATCCGGTTGTCGCCTGGCCCGAGGCAGAGGTGCCAATGCCCGCCCCGCCAACCCCACGCTGGGAAACGGATGAGTTGAAAACGATTATCGATGCGGAACTGGCCGGGCTCCCGGATAAGTTTCGCGCGGTGGTCGTTCTCTGTCTGATCGAAGGGCGAACCAACTCAGAAGCCGCAGCTGTTCTTGGCGTGCCGGTTGGGACAATCGATTCGCGATTGAATGCAGCTCGGAAGCGGCTGTGTGCAAAACTCACTCGCCGCGGGATTGCGGTTGGTGTGGGTACAACTCTGGGTCAGATTCTCGGCGGACCGCTTACGGCTGCCGATGGGCCAGGAATTCACGATTTGATTTCACAGACTGTCCCAGCGGTTCTCGCCGAGGCCGTGGGACCGGGGACCGGGGCAGTTTCGCCTGCGGTCGCCAAACTTGCACAAGGTGTAACCATGATGACGATAACGAGACTTCGCCTTTTCGCCGCGGTGGGTGTTGCCATCGGGCTTCTGGGCGGAACGGCCACGGGTATCTACTTTGCCACGGCTGCCGACCCGCCAAAGCCTGCAGAGAAGCAAGTCGCGAAGACCGAAGACGCCTCTCCCGCTACCAACAAGCTCCCAGCCCTGGTGAGTACCGCGGAACCTGCTGGCAATACCGATCCTTTGCAGAGACCATTGAAGGGACTCCAGAACGTGTTATCCAAGCTTCCGCCAGACGGAGAAATGTCGGATGGCATCAAACTGGAAGGCCTGTTCAGTCTGATCGAAAACGAAACCGACTTGGTCATCCGCGTTGATGTGGCTGCGTTCCGGCGACTCGGGGCAATTGAACCCGATGGGCCTGATTTTGGGAAGAGATTTCTAAGCCGAATCTACGACTCCAAAGCCATACTCCCCCGGCGGGCGGAAAAACTGCCGCTTCGCGATGTGTTGGGAGATAGCTTGGCCCAGATTTTCTTTGGCGGCGGCGAAGGGAATTTCCTGGTTTTGCAATGCACATACCAAATCCGCGGATCGCAAATCGTCATCGTTCCGGCATTTCAGCCGCCTGTCAAACCAGGCGTCGATGCACTCAACCCAATACCCCCCAATCCCTTTCTTGGACAGGATGAAGAGGTGACACAAATTCTCTCCACGAAGATACTGTGGGAACAGATCTACGGAGGAGTGGTGAGTGTGTCGGCCGACAAGAAGCCACTGGCCGAAATCCTTTCTGACCTTCGGAAACAAACGGGAGCGAACATCGTCTTCGATCCGCGATGCGATGCTTCGGACAAGAAAAAAGCACCACTGACTATCACACTCAGCGATGTGCGGCTCTACGATGCGCTCCACGTAGTCGCGGATATGGCGGAATTGAAGATGGTCTACGCCGGGAACATTTACTACGTGACGACACCCGAGAACGCGAAAACCTTTTATCCCTCCGCGGCTCCTCGCCCCTCGCACCCGATGCCCCTCGGAGGCGGCCTCGGAGGCGGTAACCCACCTCCCCCAGCAAATATCCCAAAACAATAGTGAAAGTGAGTAGGTCGGTGTGTGCCAAACTGTTGGCACGCCCGGCCTACCTGGGTTTTGTTCCCGATCCCATTACACCGTGGGGTCATTTCGCACCTCCCCGCACGCCCTCTATTCAGCCCACCCATCGCATCGCACACTGTTGAACCACATTAGAAATGTCCGGGCTTAACTCGATAGAAATGTCCTCCTTGCTCAGGCCAAGGAGGAGCCATGTCTGTCGCAGTGCAAGACCAGGACCGGATCGCGATGAGTCAGCGTGAGCGTGACGTTCTTGC
>DASZJS010000878.1:0-2954 GCA_035947935.1 Gemmata sp.
AACCTCCGAACTTCGGGGTCGAAGGTTATAGATTCAAATCATATCGTCGCAACTCAAATCCCTACCCGAGCATTCTCAAAAGAGTGGACACGGTTGCTGAGAGCCTGAGTGTCCACTCCCGAAAGAGTGGACACAGTTTAACGGATGTGGCGGTCGATCCCGAGTACGACCGGCAAATTTCAGAGATGGCGAAAAAGGATTGACGGCGGCCTTCAGTCAGACCAGGGGTTGAACGCTTCTCTTCCAGGTAAGTGTAACGTCAGCCGCGATACCCTCAACTCCGGCCCATTCTCCTCGATCCTCTTTCCCTTAACTTCAAGCACGAGCCTGGCGTTGTGCTTTACCACACTCTGAAGCATCTCCCCACCACCGTCCAGGTCATCCTCGCAGCCGAACAAGATGCATTCAGTTGGGTCCGGGAAGTAGAAGTTGTCCTGCACACACACACTCCCGGTTGCAGGGTCGAGGAGTGTGAATTTCATCACGTCGTGGCCTTCATTGTAGGTCGTCACCACGAAACGCAGACCCGTGGCCAGCTTGTTCAACCGGACGGCCACATACTTCCTGTTCCGTATCTGCTCCATGACCTCACCGATGTGGTCGAACATCCGCGCACGGCGTTCGGCTTCGCCCCAGTCGTGGTCTTCTTCTTCATGGTTATCGTTCATGGCTTCTTCCTCGGAGGCGCAGGATTGTACCGATCATTTTACCAAATCGGGCAGCACGACTGAGGCCGATTGAGCTTCGAGCCGCTTCACCAAATCCCCACCGAATCGACAATGCTGAGCAAATACAGATGACCTTCTCCACCATATCCGACGTCTTCCCTTGAACAACCAATGTTTCAGCGGATTTGGTGAAGATTTGGTGGGAACAAATCGGAACAACGTCAGAGAGACATGCACCAGAAACAGAAAAATCGCCAGATTTATAGCGGTATTTTGAGTGCGCCCGGAGGGACTCGAACCCTCGACCAAGCGCTTAAAAGGTTATTGGTCTTCGATTGTCTATGAGATGTGGTTTCAGTATTTTATCGGTCTTTGAATCTTACCTCGTCTCCTCAACCCGAATTTCAGTCCACGGCAAAACAATCTCAGCCCCGATCCAAACACCAGGATGCTCGATTACCCTCAACGTCCCCGCGACGATGATTCTCTTTCCCTTCAGATCGAACCGTTTGCCGATGAGTACTGCGGTCCGTTCCACTCCATCTGGCCTGTCGTCTGCGCCAACAACTGTTACCCCTCTCCAAGTATATGGCGGTTTGCCGACCAGGAGCGAGACGAGTACGTGCTTCCCAACCAATGTTCGAGCGCGTTGGGTACCGATGTTGTCGAGCGGCATGGGCTCGGGCTGGAATGAGAGAAGGGCAAGGACGAGAGTGGAGAGCAAGTGAAAACCTCCAACCTAGCTAGGAACGGCACATTCTGTTTGATAGCCGATCATACTTGAGGACGGATGCTTCAGTCGATGCAGGAGGCAGTTCCTTCGCCAATCCTCGCTCCCCGTACCACGTACAAGCGAACCTACATCACGCGAAATGCCTTGCTTTTCGGGCAAAGGAAGCAAGAAGTCACCTATCTTTACCTTCTGTAACAGTAATGGTTCTCATCTGGGGTGTGTCGCGCTGGCTTTCTCCGCGTTCACTCACACCCGCGGAACAACTCACCGCGGAATCGCGCACGTTTTCCGAGAACGCAGTTCGAGCCGTGTGGCGGCTGGTGTGGATGGCGCTTGCGGTGAGCCTGATCCTCAGTGCTATCAATGCGCCGATGGTTCTGGCGTGGCAGAATCTGGTTTCGCCGTTGGGTGTGATTCTTGGGCCGCCGCTGGTTCTGCTCACATCAGTCGCCCTGCTCGCGGGTTTCAGTCTGCTCTTGCTATCGCCGCTGAGCGAGTGGTTGGGATGGCTTCCAGCACGCGTCACGGAATGGAGTCTGGCGGGGTGCGAAGTGCTGACGCATGCTGCGGAGCAAATCCCCGGCGGGTGGGTCTACGGACATGCCCCATCAACCCTTTGGCTGGTTGGCTTCTATGTCGGGATTGGTGGGATGGTGTTGCTGCCGCCGCCGTGGCCCAGACGGTGTCTCGCAGCACTTGTGGTTTGGGTGCTGGTTGGGGTTGTGGCAAGTTATCGATCACACTCTTCGGACGAAGCTCGCTTCACGTTCCTTGCTGTGGGACATGGCGGTTGTGTGGTGATTGAGACACCCGATGGGCGAGTGATCCTCTACGATGCGGGCACAACGAGCGGGCCGGATGCGGTTCGCCGCGTGGTTGCTCCGTACCTCTGGCACCGTGGCATTTCCCGCATTGATGAAGTGTTTCTCTCGCATGCCGATCTCGACCATTTCAATGGGCTGATTGACCTCATGAAGAGATTTCCGATTGGCCGCATTACCATGACGCCCACCTTCGTGGATAAATCAACTCCCGGTGTGGAAGTCACACTTGCCGCGATTGATCGACACAGCATCACACGACGGATTGCTGTGAGTGGAGAACGATTCGAGGCCGGCGGAGTGAGCTTCGATGTCCTGCATCCACCGGCTGAGGGACCAGCAGGCAACGAGAACACACGCAGCATGGTGTTACTGGCACGGTATGCTGGGCACACGGTATTGCTCACGGGCGATCTGGAAGGGGAAGGGCAGGGGATGGTCCGTTCGCGCCCGATCGGTTCCGTCGATGTGATGTTGGCTCCGCACCACGGGGGAAAGATAGCTAATGCCCCACAGCGAGGCTCCAGCGGCGATCCACTACCGGGGTTGATGGCAGCGTGGGCGAAGCCAAA
Source organism: Gemmata sp. (assembly GCA_035947935.1). GTDB lineage: Bacteria > Planctomycetota > Planctomycetia > Gemmatales > Gemmataceae > Gemmata. Next base: position 2,795 of record DASZJS010000878.1, read on the forward strand.
GCTGGTGGTCTCGTGCCAACGACCAGGTCCGACGGATCACCTCGTAGCATCGTATGGTGCAATCGGGTCGATGGTATGGGACACACCGACCACGGGAGCGGTGACAGTGCGATGTCACGCGACGGGCTTGATCGCGGAGTCTTTCCGCAGTGGTGAAGTG
>DASZJS010000879.1:0-2572 GCA_035947935.1 Gemmata sp.
ACATACAGTTTTTTTGTTTACTCCTCCACCCGAGGACGAAATCGGACAAGTTCGAATGACCGGGGTGATCTCGTCTCACCCACGGTCGATGTTCGGAAGTTGGCGAGTCTTGGAGATCCAGGCCCATTCGTAACGGTGAGTCCTGCAGTTCGAGTCCCCGATTCCGAACTGTGGCAAGTGTCTGTCGAGGTGGAAAAACTACAAAAAAGAATAATGCGGATCGAAAGCGCCTACAGATACACTGTGACCGTGAGGCCACAAGTGGGTGAGGAGCGAGCCGATATTGGCCTCCTGGAGCGAGACATCTACCTGGCCATTCCGGATATGAAGGAGCCCAAACAGATACGCATAAAGGGAATGGTTCGGGGAGCAGTTTGGCTCGACAACGACCGGACAAATATCGATCTGCCCTCTTATCGATACTCGCAGGGAATCAGTCAGACCATCAAGCTTATTACGGAGCAACGAGACGCTGATGTGGTCCTGATTGCCGATGAGTGCAGTCCTAGTTTTGCAAAATATGAGCTTAAGAAACTTCCGCCCGCACCCGACCGTGGTTACTACGAACTCACGGTGACGATCCCGAAGGAAAGCAAAACCGGCACATGGAATGGAGCGATTGTCCTGGAACTCAAAGGGGCTAGACCTCAGCGAATCCGCATTCCGATCAAAGGCGCTGGGAATTTCTGACTCCTTGACCGCTACAACCCGATTCCCTTCGCATGACTGCCAGGGTTCACCCACCTCTCAAGGCGGTCTGACTACATGGGGACAGCGTCGCTGACCGATTGAAGAGAGCGCGATTTGGCATGGAGCCCAGAGGATCAAGCGATGAACAAAGCGAGTAACTACCTCCCACTCACCCAGAAGGTGACTCTGCAACTATGCGGGGGGATTAGCCTTCTCGCGATTGTTCTCGGTCTGGTTAATCTTGACCCCGTGCGTCCAACACGCGGAAGCGCCGCCGATCCTCCTCAGGTTCCAAAGGAACCATCCATCGGCGGAATACCACTTTTTGCAACCTGGCCACAGAATCAGAAACCCGACGCAGCGATCGTCCTTTCTGGGGAGACCTACGGTTTTCTCCAGCCCTGCGGATGCTCCAGACCGCAGAAAGGTGGTTTGGAACGCCGCGAACAGTTCATCCTGTCGCTCAAAGCGAAAGGGTGGCCAGTCGCAGGGGTCGATCTTGGAGATATCTATCCGGAATCTGTCGCAGTGATGGATCAAGGTCTGCTCAAATACAAGATGACGATGAACGCCCTGCGCGAGATGGGATACATCGCAGTAGGGGTTGGCAAGACCGAGTTCAAGGTCGAGATCGATCGCATTTTAGGCGAGTATGCACTTCAGAAGGAGAAACCCCCATTCACGCTTGCGGGCAATCTCCTCGGCTTGGCCGGTGGTAAACCTCAACTCCGAGAAATACGATTCCCGGGTGCGACACGGCCGATGGTCGATGTCGCCGAGTTCGCGACTGTAGGGTCAGTGTCCGTGAGTGTCGTGGGGATCGTCGGGAAGTCGGTGAGCGAGGATGTGGCGAAAGGCAACTTTGACTCATCGATAACATTTGAGAAAAACAATCGGGACTTCTTGCAGAAGGTTGTTGCGAACCTTGCGGCGAATCCCAAGAAGCCAGAGCTGAACATCCTGTTGTTTCAGGGCACATCCGAGGAAGCAAGAATGGTGGCTATGGACTGGCCCCAATTTCATGTGATCCTTTGCTTGTCCGATGACTCGGAACCGCCACAATATCCCACCGAGGTCGTGGGGAAACTCCACTCAGCCGGTCAAAAAACACTGGTAATTCAGGTCGGGCACAAGGGGCGATACGTCGGCATCCTGGGGGCGTTCAAGAAGGCGGGCGGCGGAGTCGATCTCAAATATCAACTTGTGCCACTTGGTGAAGAGTACATCACTCCGGGAACTGAAACCGAAGCCCAGAAAGCAAATCCAATCCTTTCGATCCTCGAAGCATATGCCAAAGAAGTGAGGGCTCGGAAATTCATCAATGATGTACCTCGGGTTCCGCATCCGGCACAGATTCTTCAACCAAAACTCAACCTGACTTACATCGGCTCGGCAAAGTGCCAGAATTGCCACGCGGCGGAATTCGTCAAGTGGCAAGGCACTCCCCATAGTGGGGCATTCAATGCGTTGGAGAAGATTGCCAAGCGCCCGAGCCTCCGCCAGTTCGATGGAGAGTGTATCGTGTGTCACACCGTGGGATTCGGTTACAAGACCGGATACGAGGACGAAAAGAAAACCCCGCAGTTGATGCACGTTGGCTGCGAGAGCTGCCACGGTCCCGGCAGCGGCCACGCCGCCGATCCCAAGAACAATGCACTCCTCGCACTCCAGGCTCCCTGGCAGCAGAAGCCTGGAGACCGTTTGCCCGATCTTGCATTCATGAACAAAATGGCAAGTCTCAACGGGATTCAGCGGGGCCAGGAAAAGATTGCCCCTGCCCAACTTCTTTTAATCAACAAGGCATCCGAGATGTGCATGCGATGCCACAACCACGAGAACGATCCCAACTTCGACCTGTATACGTACTGGCCGAAAATCCACC
>DASZJS010000880.1:0-5474 GCA_035947935.1 Gemmata sp.
CGTCTCTTTAGCAAAGTTGAGGGCTTCAGAGGATGCCGATTCCATCGGTTCGTTGTTGGCCATCTGATTTGCCTCGTGACGAGGTTGCTCGCGTGGGTGGCCAGTCTTCCACTGCCCGGCCCCGGCCTATTTCTTCTTCCAGGCCAGTGCTGGGATCTTGAACCATATGTCGCCTGTTTCGTCGCATCGATCAGCATCCAATCGTAGCTCCAGGTTTCCCACATTGTCCACGGGCACCGTGAACAGCAGAACGTCACGCACCGCAGTGCCATCGTCCGGAAGTAGCTGAGAGCGTGGGAGTCCCGAATTCAGTTTCTTTCCCAACGGGATGTTCGCAGGGGAGAGTTCATTCGAGTCAGCATCGAAGATTCGTCCGTACTGGCCTCCAACCGTTGAAAAGGGGCGAAGCGTTCGCTTCCTGCCCGGTGTGTTCTTCCGGGCTTCAACGATGACCACGAACATCGGAAATTCAGAATCCACGACTCGTTCTTTCGCGTCGATGATCGGAACCTTTGAGATCGACAGACCGGCAATTCTCACATCGATTGCCCCGACCTTTTGCCACTCCGAGGAGTAGCCCGAGAGAGATGGCGTCCAAAAGATCTGCCGCGGTGCAGGAGCGATATTGATGATGGGAAGCGGTGGTGCAACTTCAGCAGCCACCACTGGCTTGCTTGGCTTTGGCACAACTGGCGTTGTGAAGATGACTTCCTTTGGCGGGGTGGGTGGTGTGGCAGGCATGGAAGGTGGAGTGGAAGGTCGGTTGATGTAGTACTCTTCGCCTGAAAAACGAATAAGGAAGATTCGTTCGGAATCCTCCAAGGTACGAGCGTTCCTCTCGATCACCTCGAAAAGTATGAATAACAGAAAACGCGATTCAAAGTCTCTATAGGCCCACGACACAGCCAATTGCTTGATCTCATTGGCATCGCGTTTTTTGGGAGAGCGATTCCAAATATATTTAGCAATCTCAAGGAAAGTGTCATCATTACAAGCCCATTCAAGAATTTTGGAGACAACCCATTTCTCTGCCTTGTGATCCATCAGATATTTCAATTCACGCTCTGTAAAATTGTCTCGCTGTACATGAACGCTATTATTGTGTTTTCTTCTAATTATAGATTCCACAAGATCCAATTGTTCGGGAGTAAGCAAGCGGGCATGTCCAGGGAATTCGTCTTGAAACTCTTTCATAAACTTGTCTGACAGACCTTTCACAAGTTCTATAGCTTCGTCAAGTCTTAGGATTTTGGGAGGAGCATCGCTGCTGGCTGGCTTGTCCTTTTTCGTCTCAGGCAGTGGAGTTTCAGGAAGAGGAGTTTCCACTTCGCGCGGAAGAGTGATTGACTTCTTCTTCGTCTCTGGCTCAGTCCGGGGTTTTGGGGTTGGTTCAGGCTGTTTGGCTTCGACCTGCTGGACATCCTTCTTCTCTGCCTGCTCTGTAAATCTGATCAGGAAGTACATCGTGCAAAGCATGGGGACAAGCAGAAAGACAACGTATCCCAGAGGGATGAGAAGCTTGTACGCCACTCCCGTTTGTTTGGTCCGTGGCAGAGCAGATGCAGGAGGCGAAGCAACTTCCAGCACAACCGAACGATGGCAGTAGGGGCACACGAAACCTTGACGATCTCGCCACGGGTTCGGAAGGGAGACCTCGTTAGAGCAGCCCGGGCATTTCACGACGGCCATTGCAGTTCACTCCAAGTTTCCACCCCGCCTTCGGAGGGGGTGGATGGGCGGTTGGTTGGCCTGATTGTCGAACATCACGGGGCAGAGAGCAAAGAGGCTGGCCAACGAGGGATGAGTGGCAGACTGCATCAGAGATCCGCTCTTCCCATCAAGGCACGGAATGCCAGAACAGCGGCCATTCCTCGTGTGTTGCCACCAGCCGCAACAGCAGTGGCCAGCTCGTCCTCATACACCTTTCGTTCGATCGATGGCTTCCGATCTACTTTGCTTCGCGGATCGGTGAACACGGCATTCCATTTCCGCCAGAACGTCACTTGAGAAATCCCCAGAGCAACATCCGCCTCACGACGGTGAAGCAACTTCGTGGTTAATTTTGGGTGTTTCACACCAAACATCTTCAGCCCTCCTTAACTGGCCTTTCATATCCACAACCGGGTTTACGTTTGCCCCGTCGTTTCGGAAATCTTTCTACAGCTTAGGCGATTGAAACGAGAAAGGTTGGACACAAAGTGAACTTGTGGAGGCAAGTGGCATCCACAGCAACACAAGTGGCATCCAATTACTTGGCCCGCATTCCTGACTGGCCAACCAGTCCACAACCGGCTTCACATCTTCCCCGTCGCCCCTGCCTCACGTCTGGCCCGTGCAGCGTCCATTTCCCGCTGCTGCTGTCCACGCTTCAACGCGCAGTCGGTACATGCGAACGTGCAGTCCGGCGGCAGCGGATCGGGTTCAATGTCCATCTTCCAACACTCGGCTCCGCAGTATGGGCAGGAAGTGAGTACCCACCCGGGCCGCGGCGTCGGGACGTTCGCGCGCAGCGGACGACAAACCGTTTGACTTCCGTAGTTCGGTTCCTTGACCTTCACCATCACTTCGCCTCTTGCTTCGGTGGTAGCATCAGCCGCGAAAGGTCAGGTGCCTTCAGTTGCGGAACGAGCGGCTCGAACGCCTCGAACATGGTCAAGCCGCCCATCGCTGGTGGTTCCAGGAAGGCGAACAGGGTTTGCTCTGGCGGCATGAACACGCCGGACATTTCAAGGCAGGATTTGAGCATGTAGAACACGGCCCGCTTGACCTGGCTCAAAAGCTTCTCTTCTGGAATCCCTTCAGCGTTCAGCGTCTCCAGCGATACTCTGTATCCTTTCCCCTTCAACACGAACCGCACGCCCCAGGCCGGTCGATCATGACGACCGCGATACAAAGCGGTCACAATCTCACAGACGCCGTACTTCGCCAGTAGCTTGTTCACGGCTCCATCGGGATCGCGGGCGTCACTCTGCGCGTAGGGAGTCTTCCGCCATTCGCTGGCCGATAGCTTGCGATCCGCGGCTGGGGTGGTCTGAGGTTTGGTCTGGGTCATGACTGCTTCACTTTGCTTGTTGGTCGGTTAGGTTCTCACAGAATCAGGTAGTTCAGACGTCCAATTCCAATCAAGCGTGTCGATCGCAGCCCGCGCTGCATCGTCATATTCCGCCGGGATGACTAACTGGTTTGACTGGATGATCATAAATCGCTCGTCCGGAAAAACTGCCAAAAGATACTCGTGAAGATGATTGTGCAAGGTAGCGTTATCTTGGCCGTTGCGTGGTACTTCAACGACGTATCCACCTCCAGTAATGAAACCAGGAGAGTTGCGATCGGTGTCAACCCCTAGCGGAAAGCCACGCTCACGAAGCAAAAGCCTTATCTGCTGAGCCTTCCTCCGCGTCACTCGCCGGTTTACTGGCAACAGTATTTGCGGTATAGGTGGTTGGTTCCAATCCAGCATGTGCTTGATCTGGTTTAGCTGAATCGTCGCCATCTCGCACTGGAATGCTAACATGAGGTAGGACGTTGCAAGCTCCTGGTCCGAATAGTTCCCTGCCTCCGCTATAGCGTTCCGATCACGATAGAAGTCCGCAATCGCCCTCATTGCTGTCGTGTCGCCGAGACGAGCAGCGGCCCTCACAGAAGCCTCATCGGTTGAAGGATTCATTTCTTCCCCTCATCAGCCCGGATCTTGATTTCCGCCTCGTTCGGGTGTCCCTCAACAAGAACCGCCTGCATCCTGCATCGGGTGTTTGGAGATCACACGAACCCCAGGGCCGTCCGCACCCGTCACTGTGGCGATGAACTGGCCAGCGTGCCACACCTCAAAGATAGTCGCACCTGGAACAATCGAGTGGGGGACGGCGCGGAGTTCGGTTTTCATGGGTTGCGCCTCCAACATGGTCCGAGCAACTCGCAAGCACGCTTGCCGGTTACCCTTGTTGCGTTAATTAGTTCAATCGCCAATCGTTCCACACCGTCCCACCTTTCTGACTCGCCAAGAAGCGTTTGTGTGCGAGTACGAAGGTTTTCAAGCAGCGAATCTCTCTCGACACATGGCACTAAAGGAGGCTTCGCAATGATTGACGAGATTTGGTGATAATCGCAAGTTTCTTCAAATTTGGGTATTAAGCAGACGCCAGCTATTTTTTCGGCAACATCACCAGCAAGCAAGAAGACTATCTCAGCCTCACATTGCTCATTGTTTTCTGCGATCCTTGTTAGGTATTCAAGGCTGTCAACCGATGTTCGATCTACTCTTCCCATTTCAATTTCGACGCCAATCAATTGCAATCCCATGAGTTGTTCAAAGTAGACGGCAAAGGCTGCATGGCCCGCTTCGTGATAAGCTATTGCTCGCTTTCGTTGTTCAGTCGTAGGTTTGCTCACTTCTCCCCCTTCATGCGTTCCACATCATCACACTTGCGAATGTTGTGCGATCTGAGTTGAGGGTTTACCTTTTCCCCTTCTTCACGGCCAGTTTCTTCGCCGTTATCCGCGACGACTCTGCGGTCGTCACTGGCGGTAGTGGGGTGAGTGGCGGAAGTGGTGGGGGTGGTAGTGGCTCTGGGAGTGGTGGCGGATTCGCCATGTGACGGCGCAACGCCATTTCAACGATAGCCCTAATCGTCTCCCCTCGACTCTCTGCAAATACCCTCAACTCTTTCACAATCTCGGAGTTGATACCCACTCCAAGCTGTTCAGTTCCCTTTGCCACAGCCATTAGTCAAGTCTCCCTAAGATCGGATACTTGTGACAGTATATCGTCTCCTAGGAATAATTCCTAGAATTATTCTTGACACTCCTAGGAAAGTTTCCTAGGATGATAGTACAAGACGAATGAATCACACAACCGGAGAAAACAGTGTCAGCCACCTTCACCGAACTCCTGCCCGCTCAGAAGTCCAGCCAGCACAACGCTGTGAACTGGACTCCAGGGAAACACTCAGGCCGTGGCGAGTTGGTCGTTCACACTGCCCGGGCTTCTGTGACCTACATAGTTACCGAGTTCCCCACGCCTTGGGATGGTCGGGCTTTCCACTTGGTCAAGGAATCCGAAGGAACGGACGCCGAGAGCGATTCCTACGACGTGTTCTGTCACCGTGGTGGACAAGATCACCAGTGCAGTTGCAAGGGGTTCGCCTACGGTCGGGGCAAGCCATGCAAGCACATCGCCGCGGGTCTGGCGTTGATTGAAAACGATTGGGTTCGTGACGACCTGGTGAATCCCGATCAAGACGTGTCCAACACCGAATGCCCGTTCTGAATCACCGGCCGGTGGACCCAGCAGCGAACGGGTATAGCTCGCGGGGATGGGACTGACCTACCAGTCATCCGGAACGGCGCTCCTCAACTCCGACCTGACCACCCCGGGAAAGTAGCGGGGATTTCTTCACCCGAGATACCAACCAGGAGTCTGCAATGTCCAATCTCATGCTTCACGCTGGCGGGCGGGTCGCCACACTTGACGAAGT
>DASZJS010000881.1:0-4349 GCA_035947935.1 Gemmata sp.
GCGTTCAACTCTTCCGGCACCGCAGAACCCTGCTCAAACGAAAGATTGATGAGGTGCATTCGTTCGCTGTCCCCACCAACCTAACTCGGAACAATGATACCCGAATTGGGGTTCCCGGAACTGAGAAAATCTTTCTCGCAAAGCTTCTACCCGGATAGACAAGCCCCACGTCATGTGTTCCTGAGACCGCTGCGTAGGCAATGATCTGATGGAGGTCCGCGGCATCGGGCGTTGGACCGGGCACCTTCCATTTGGCATCCAGAACAGCGCGAGTCTTTGTGTGCTTACGGATCGCGATGTCGGGTTGAAGCACAACTGGGCCAACAGCATATTCTGGCTGACTCTCGACCGACCAGCCGGGTTGACCCGAGAAGGCATCTCGGAGTTCATCTGTGAGATATCGCTCGAACATCCCGGAGAGGTCGATCAGGAATGCTCCTCCACCCGATCCAGGCAAGCGTGCTACCGCAAACCCATCGTGCAGCCGGCGACACAATGCCAGGAGGCGATGGTAGTGAGCCACACGGGAATCAGTTTCCGACTCAATGAAGTCTGCATCAGTCAACGGGCTTAATGGAATACCTTCGAGTGGGCGAATCGCTTCACGGAGTTCGATTCGTGTCGAATCGGGGAGATCGGGGTTTTCGATCAGGTCCGTCGCGATTGCTCGGGGAATTCGGTTCCAGGGTGTATCGAGATCGAGAACGGAATCGGTGATGTGAAATCGGTCTGGGAAAGCGCGAGTGGCAGCATCTCGGACTTGAGCAGACGCCCGGAGTTTGCCACGGAGATATGTTGCGCTGGTGTCCTGCTCGCGATACCCAGCAACAAGTCCAAGTCGCACTACCTCGCGAAGCCGATCCAAGAGTTCCCGAGCCAGAACATTGAGCAACCCGCTTTCGAGGTGCGGGTTGGGCTCACCAGGATCTGCTGCGTTGGAAAGCCCGAGAAGCATTCGCAGCGTCGGCCAGGGAACTTTGGGGCGAATTGTGAATCGCAGTGTGGGGCTATCGAACCACCCCACGAAGGCACGGGGCACAACTCGAAAGAACCCGTGACGGAACGTGTGGGTCACCTCAAGCAGATTTCGAGCGTGAGTGATGAGGAATTCGACATCCTCTCTGGGGAGTCGAATCTCCCGCGCAGAGCGTTCGATCAGTTGAACTCTCCTGCGCGCCATTGAAAACACCCCATCGCTAACTCTCAGCGTCCAGGCGAACCCAGATTGTTATACTCCGCGCGGTTTGGAATGAGACCAGGTGTTGGTCATAGGTTTGACCCGCTTACTTTGGGCGCGGCGTTGCCCACGTGTGGGCGGGCGTTCTTTCCCCGCGTGGGCAGACTGTCAGCGTTGTCAACTGTGTCACTATTCAGATGAGATTGCGATGATGCGTTTTGGCACTTAACCAAGGTGTATTCCTTCCCAATCACAGATTCGCACACCAGTCTCTGTCAAAAATCGTCACCTGTCAAAACCCCTCATGAAACGACCATGCATCGTAATAATCACTTCAATCATAAACAAACTTATGATTTGAGCTGTCTGACAGGAATACCTCTATCGTTTCTCCGAGAACGGAAGTCCGCGTTGATCGGGATTCCACACGCAGGCAGCTATCCCGAAACCAGGCGATTCCGGATAGCGAAACTCAACCGGTCCTGCTTTCTGGTCGCGGAACTCCGCGGGTTGCTCGTGAGTCTGCCCTGCCTTCCAGCAATAGCAGGTCAGCACAATCCTATCGGGAAGAATCCGATATCGTAGTGGTTCTCCATCGAACGGACTTAACGGGATTGATGGGAGAATTGTCCTGGGTATCTCACTCAGTTCGTGCGGCCAACGGCCTTGCTGCTGTCGGAATCGTTCGCAGGCAATCGCCGTGGCAGCGATGAGAAGATGAGCCCGATTCCGCAAGCTACTTTCGAGAATCCGATCGAGTGGCGGGAACACCATCCGGGTCAAAGTATATTGCATTCCCTCGGGTGTTTCTTTTGGCATTGTGATCTTTGCAGCCGCCTCGCGTTGCTCGTGCCAGACTCGCTTCGCGACATCGATGAACGCTGTGTAAAGTCGCATACATTCGGCATGATCGCCCGGTAAGAGCGGCTGATACAACTTGAACATTGCCGGGTTGGCAATGGGAGTGCCGGCCTCACCGTGAGCGGAGAATAGATTCGCGATCCGGAGCCTGCCGGATTCCAGTCCATCAAACATCCGGTGGAACGCAGCTCGCTCCCCGCGAACTCCATAAAGGAAGAGTGGCTCATCGGCATCCGCGAGGAATGCGGCCTGGAGTTGTTCAAGACCTGTCGTTGGTGTGGTTGATGCAAGCGTTCCAAGGGCTGCAATGGCAGACTTGAGACGAAACATCATCCGGAAGTTTTGCGATACGAGTGTCGGCTCGTCCCCAATTGATCGGGCGACGTCCAACACAGCATGGGCAGCTCGAATCCCGCGGTCGGGGTCGCGATCGCTTACTGCGAGGCGTGCATCGTACTCAAGAAGCACCACGACTCTTCCAGCGCTATCCAGATGAGGGAGAGTTAGCGCGTTTGGGTTATCTGGCCATTTGAATGTGTAGTAACCGGTGGGACGATCCCGGATCGCGTGTGCCCGATCGCGTATCGCTTGCGTAGATTCTTTGTGGAGGTGTAGTTCCTGGATGCGTTCTGGTGAAGGAAGATAGTTATCGGGCGTTGAAATCAACCACTTGGCTGTCTCTCGCCACTGGTTCCACTCCGCGGGTATGTTGTCGGCAATCTCCAGAACCAAGCTCGCGGCGTTTTCGTTCGGAGGCGGCATGCGGGCAAGTCGCTTGGCTTCGATCTCCTCCAACCTCCACTGGTGCTCTGTCTGATCGATCAGGGTCACAACTTCTGTCAGTTTCTGCTCGCTAACTCGTTCCATCTGCCATCGAGTAATAAAGGACACCATCAGCAGAATACCAATGACGACCGCAGCGCGAACGAAGAACCGTTTCCAGCCCCGCCGGGTGGGTTCCGCGTCGGTTTGCTCGGCCAGCTCTTCATCGGCCACGCTTGTTCCCCGTTGCTGATTGGTTAACTTGCTCTGTTGAAATCCTCATTGCGGAGTAAGTTTTGCCGCTGAGCTTGAGGCTTTGTTCTTCAGCCTGAAGGGCTGGGACAACATAGCCCAGGGCAACGCCCTGGGAAAACGATTGTTAGAGCAATCCAGCCTGAAGGGCTGGGACAATCAACTGTTTCACTATTCTGTCCCAGCCCTTCAGGCTGGAATATTCAAAAACTCATGATACCCAGGGCGTTGCACTGGGCTATGTTGTCCCAGCCCTTCAGGCTGAAGAACAAAGCTCTATTACCACAGGATTTCAACAGTGCATGGTTCACTCTCAAGCTTTATGACATTAACCACCTCTGAGTTGATCGATCAGCAAAACACTCCGCCGCTCACGGTTCATTCTCGTCGGATTTGGGCTCGGCTTTCGGGCGTGGCATATACGGAAGTGCGGGCAACCCACGGTGTTCGGGATCATACAACTGCCAGCCCACCTCCTGACCACCAAGAGGACCAATGTGTGGCTTTTTGTCGAAGGCATCTTTACTCTCTTCCAACCCCACGGAGAACACCACGATTCCATCGGGTTGCTTGGCGAGCCTGATTGGTTCACCGTTGAAGGGGTCTGTCGGGATCGCTGGCAGTAGTTCTTTCGGAATCTCGTTAAGAGATGTTGGCCAGCGACCTTGAGAGAGACGGAACCGTTCGCAAGCGATTGCAGCTACGGCTGTGACCAACTCGGCCCGAGAACGGAGACTCTTCTCTGTCAACAACTCAGTCGCCGGGAACAGAAACCCGATACGATAATATCGGAACGATTCCCACAAAGTTGATCGTAAGGATTTCAACTCCCGCTCGACTTGCCGTATGGCTTCCAGTTGCTTGTGTGGAGGGAACTTGGCTGCGACTATGCTCTTGGACATGAGTTCGAGGAATTTCGCCTGCCTACCCGGATCGAAACCCTGCAAGAGCCAGCTTTCCACACGGTCCTGAACACCACGTTTAACCCGGGTCGCTCCTTGAGACAGTTCGTATTCCTGCAGCTTCCCATTATCGATGTTCTCCAGTGTGAGGTGCCATACCGCGCGTTCACCGCGGAGGGCATATAGAAGCAGTGGTTCTTCCGCTTCTTTGGCAAATGCGGTCTGGAGTTCCGCTAACTCGGAGATCGATGTTTTGGAATCAACCAGAGCGAGTATTCGAATACAGCTTGCGGCTGCGATCTGACCACAAGCTGCCCGGACCAACTGGCTGATTAACGTCGGCTCGTCTCCAATCGACCGACCTACATTAAGGATGGCATGAGTGGCTTGAAGTC
>DASZJS010000882.1:0-5214 GCA_035947935.1 Gemmata sp.
TTGGTGATTTCAACCTCGCCCGATGGGTCGCCGGTTCCTCCACCCGAAATGGCTTCCGGGTGGTTCTGACCCGAATCAGTCGATACCCGCATGGCTTCGTCGAACCAATCATCCAGCAAAGGTAGGCTTTCTTGTTGCTGGATGAATTGCTTCACATCACATGACGCCATACGAGGAAGCGACCTTCGAGTAGTTGAAGAATATCCTTCCGACACTGAGTCAGTTCACCCTGATTGATCCAGTCGTTCACCACTTCGGACTCGGTCTTGTCAAAACCCTCCAGTCCCCGTTTCCATTGAATCCCACGACTCACAAGTTCTGTGAAACAATGCAATACGCTTACCCGATATAATTCATCCAATTGAACGTCGCTCGTCACTTCGGATGAATCACTGATGGCAACCATCGAGAAAGCATTGCAGATCGCAGCACAAGGTCATGAAGGACAAAGAGACAAGCAGGGCATGCCCTACATCCTTCACCCACTCCGGGTGATGGCCGGTGTCACAGGTGAGGAAGCCCAGATCGTGGCGATCCTCCACGATGTGATCGAGGGTACGACCATCACGATCGAAGACTTGCGACAGGCAGGCTTCAGCAGACGTATACTCAATGCCATGCAGTGCATCACCCACCGGAAAGATCTGTCTTACGCCGCGTATGTGATTGGCTGCAAGGGAAACGAGATCGCACGACAGGTCAAATTGTCGGACCTCGCAGACAACACTCGTCTGGAGCGAACCCCCTTCCGACCGGACAAGATAGACCGCGACGTGGCTCGTCTCCGACGCTATTTCCTGTCTTATAAGTTCCTTACCGATCAAATCACCGAGGAACAATTCGTCGCTTTGATGGAGAGTTAGAATCCGGGAGTCTGATAAAGAGAAGTTGCCTTCGCGTGATATTCGGGAGAAAAAAATGGAGAACTTTCAGCAGTCCCGGTCTCTATTCTTGTGAGACCTCCGAGGACGATGAGTGAACCGCAAATCCCAACGATTTCCCCACTGGTCGCAACCAGACCTGTCCGTTCCACCTGTGGGTAGGTCAGACGCGGACTTGCTTGCCCGTTTTGCCGCCAATCGGGATGAGGTTGCATTCGAGTTGCTCGTCCGCAGACATGCCCCGATGGTTCTCGCAGTGTGTCGAAGAGTCCTGGCTGACTCGAACGATGCAGATGATGCATTCCAGGCAACATTCCTCGTGCTGGCACGCAAAGCGGGTTCGGTTGCGACAGGGAAAGTGCTGGGCGCGTGGCTGCACCGAGTGGCGTTCCGGGTCGCTCTGCGCGTTCGGGGTGGTCGGAATCGGCATGCCGACCGTGAAGTGGGTGGAGTCGAGGAACTCCCCTCTCGACCACAATCCGATCTGGCCTGGATCGAATTGAATCGGGTGTTGGATGAAGAGGTGGTGCAACTCCCAGCCAGGCACAGGGCCGTGTTTGTGCTGTGCTGCCTGGAAGGGAAAACCGGCGAGGAGGCGAGCCGGTTGCTCGGGTGCCCGCCGGGAACGGTTTCCAGTCGACTGACCCGGGCACGGGATCGCATCCGCGACCGTCTTTCCCGTCGGGGATTTGCTCCGGCCATCTTGCTGAGTTCGGCACTGAGCGGAGGTGGCCTCATAGCCGCCCCATCCTCTGCTTTGCTGGATTCGACTCTCCGCGCGATACCAACCTTTTTAGCCGGGTGGTACCCGGGTGGATCTTCAACCCGGCCTGCCGCAATTGCCGAAGGAGTAATGCGAACCATGTTCCTGCGCAAACTACAACTGGTTTCGTTGTTGTTCACTCTGGGGTTGATCGCCACGGGAGGAGTCATCGCGGGTTCCGGCGGAGCAGTCGCCGATCCGGACCAACCGCCGCGCAAGGGGAAAGTCGCTGAAGGCGAAAAAGCCCTGCCAGGGGCGCCGACCGTGCGCCTTATCCAGCCACAACCTGGCGGACGGGATCCGATCATTACGGGAGATGTGTCTGTACAAGCATCTCGCCAAGCGGATCTGCGCCCGCGCATTGCAGGGATTCTGAAGAACGTGCTGGTTGACATCGGCGATCGGGTCAAGGCAGGGCAGATTCTGGCTGAGATCGATGCACCGGGTCTGGTATTGGATACGCGATTGGCCTCAATCGCGGTCGATCAGGCGCAAAGCCTCCTCCAGGATGCCGAGGCTCGTCTCCTGATGAGCAAGGCCGAGATCGAGGCAGCCAAGGGGATAGTGAAACTGCGAGAAACCGAGATGGTTGGAAGCCGGACGAAACTTGAGTCCCACAAGAAGTTACTCGAATTGGCAAAGAATGCAGGAAACGCCGGCAGCTTGCACGATCTTATTGAGGCCGAGATCCAGTATCGAACAGTTGAGGCTCAACGCGATGCCGCGTCCGTGGGTCTGGATAATTCAAAGCTCGATCTGGAGATCAAGCGTGCCAAGTCCACACAATGTGAGGCTGGGATTGCGACTGCCAAGACAAACGTCGAGGCAGCGCGGGTTGGGTTGGAAAAAGCCCGACTACTTGTAGCCCAGACCAAGCTTGTTGCTCCGTTCGATGGCGTTGTGACCCAACGGACCTGTCGCACTGACGACTACTTTGACCCTGCGACGATGCGCTCAGCATTGTTTACGCTTATGCAAACGGAGGTTATGCGGGTGGTTGTTTCCATTCCCGTGGAACACCTCCAGACAATGCGAGTTGGGTTCCCGGTTGAGGTGAATTTCCCCGCCCTACTTTCCGGTGGTCCAATAGATGGGAAACTGGCACGTGTTGGGGTCGAGATTGACCCAATGAGCAACTCCGTTCGCGGCGAAATTGATGTGCCAAATCCAAATGGGGACATCCGCCCTGGTCTGTTCGCAGTAGCGAGGTTGAAACGCGGGGATATTCTCAAGATCCCCGTTGGATCGCTGATAGATGCACCCCTTGGGTGGGGCGGGATGCAGGCACGCGTCTACGTGTACCAAGATGGGAAAGCCCGGTTGACTACTGTGAGAGTTGGGGCCAACGATGGGAAGGAGGCTACGATCCTGGCGGGGCTCAAAGCCGGGGACAAAGTGGTAGCCAACCCCAAGCACCTGATGGGAAATGAGATTGAGGTCGAGGTTGAACGACCGGCACCACCCAAGTGATTGGAGATTCTACAATCGTGGCTGAGCGGTTTTGGTGGACCTCATCGTGCTGCGCACGGCTCGACCCACCCTACAAGAAGCTGCTATTAGGTGCCATGTTTTCGTATGGTGGATCGCGGACGGAATCGTGGCAACGCTGGCGGTTTCCGCAACTCGTCAATGCCACGGTGAGTGCTAACCGTTCGGTCCTTACGACGTCCGCATCGGCCGTCGCGTTTCGCTTGATCATTCCAGACCATCGCATTGAAGTTGAATTCATCCTTGTCATTCGAAGCATAGCAGGAACCTGATAGATGGCACTTAACCGAATACACACTGCTTTTGCAGTGCTGGGCACCCTCGTCATTACTGCAATCGCACTATGTGCGATCAACCGGATTCCGGGCTGTCACAAGGCGGAACTCGTCCTCGAATCCGACTCCACAGAGATCGAGCGTCTGCAGCGTCTGCAAGCAGATCAGGATCGTTTGCGTCAGCAGATCTCGTTGAGTGATTTCACAGTCTCTCGGCTGATCAATGGGGAGATCTCACTATTGGCCGTTATTGAGGAACTGGACCTGATCAATCAGGATCGAGTTGTGTTTGTATTTGGCGTCGGACAGGGTGCGACACGACAGGAGCATCTCGCTTATTATGCCGTGTGGAAAGCGGCGGTTCTTCTGGAGCATGACCCGATCCAGAAGCGAAAAGTTCTCGTCCGGCTTCGGGCTGAGTTCTTGTCGATTTTCGGCCACCCGATTCAGGAACTCGACGCTTACGTCTTCATCCACACTTATACAGCCGTTTGCTAGAAATTTCAGCTGGTCTTACTCTCGTTGCCTCGCGCTGGTGGCTTTCCCGTAACTCGTCAATGCCACGGTGAGTGCTGTCATCGACTTCGCTAACGGGATGAGGCCCACCATTTACCATTGGCGTGCGTAATCTATCTCATCCTTATCATTCGACCAAGAATATCTGTCAACGTCGAGTTTCGAGCAAACCAGACAGGAGCAAGCCCGACTTTTACAGCTTTATCCATCAATCCCTTTGCCCAACTGCCGATTCACCCCACCAGCCACGAGATGTTGCACGAGATTGTAAGCGAGGACTGGTAGAACCGCGCCCGGAAGGCCCGCGAGGGCCGAACAAGCAAGCACGATTCCCGTTCCGTTGTTATTCATCCCCAGAGCAAACACCAGCGACCGCGTTTGCGACTCGCTTGACTGCAACAATCGAGCAAGTACCCACCCGGCCGCGAACGCCGCGAGACAAAGGCCGACGACCGCACTCAGACACAACGCCAGGAAGTCCCAGTCTGGTTCCGCTGCAATCTTCGGCAACACGGAGGAAGCGTTCGTGTAGCACAACGCGAGCAACACAATCGAGTTGATGAACTTGATAGTCGGCTTGATGCGGTTGATCCACGCAACGCCGAAGCATCGGCATGCCATGCCCGCCAGCGATGGGAAAACCACACACGCCAGCAAGAAAGTCCCCGTTCCTCGTCCACCCAGTTCCCCAATTGCCACAGCGTAGTCACCCTGAGTCAGCGGTTCGACTGCCGCCAGAGTCAGCGGCGTTGTCACCGGACTCAGGAGTGTTGAGAGAACCACCAGACCCAGACTCAATGCAGCACTTCCATTGGCGTTCTGCGCCCAGGCAGTCGATGACCCGGCAACCGGCATCGCCGCGACTACTGCTAACCCAACCAAAAGACACTGAGCCTCATCCGGGTCCGGCCAGGAGCGAAGTCCCTGAGCAAGCAGAAGCAGGAAGCCAATCGGAACGAGGGCGTTCGCGACCACACCAACCACAAGAGCCCGCGGTCTTCGCAGAACGGCCGTCAACTCGGAGACATTCGCCCCGATGCCTGCGTTGAATAGCAGCACCGCAAGCAGCAACATCGGCAACGAGATCGCCACACCAGTATCGGACGACCCAACCGCGAGCCGCCGGAGCGATTCTCCCGGTCCCGACCAAAGAGCTGCGAGGACATAGGCTACGATCAACAGCCACAGGAAGTGCCGATGAACAAACTCCTTGACTCGCCCGAACACACTTTCGTTACCATCAATCATCGGACTCCTCCATTGGTATCGAACCGTCTGGATCATAGGCACA
>DASZJS010000883.1:0-8472 GCA_035947935.1 Gemmata sp.
TCCCGCCGTGCCAGTGGCTGCACCCGCTCCCATAGCCCCACCCGAACCCCCACCACCTGGAGGCGAACTGACACCGGATGGGGGCGAAACCAAACTCGCCCTCCGTCTGCTTCTCGATGAGAAGGGGACTGAATTCAAGGACGATGACGGCAAGCCGTATGGGAAGGAAGTACCCATCACCCTCCTAGCACCCTCGGACTATATCGAAACACCGGTTGGCACCATTACACCCGAGAAGTCGATCACCAAGGTGAAGATGGTCGTCGCTCAGAAGACGAAGTTCCCCGCTCCCGGCATAGCCACCATTCAGTTGCAGTTCCCACCCCAGGAAGCGCTCAAGGGTGCTTTTGTTCGCGATGGGTTCTATCGGCGAAGTCTGACCTTCTCGCCCAGCGACCCAGCACCCAGCGTGACACTCACGGGCTCGATTGAGAACCCCGGTGAAAACGCCCGAATTTACGTTGGCGTGGATGGGATTGATCGCGCCTTCGCCTACACGCTCAACCCACTGGGGAAAACGGCCAACACGCAACTCATCCGCCAGGACAAACCAGCAGTTCGCATCGCACTTGCCCCAGGCGCAGCGGGCAAGACCGTGACTCAGCCGATCGGCACGTTCCCGGTTTTGATCGAGGTCGATAATCCCACGGCCAAGGACACACTCGAACTACGATTGCGTCCTGCAGGTGCAGAAAAAGAGATCACCGACACGATCAAGATTGGTCCATCGCGAGATGTGCGGGTATGGCTCGATACGTCTGGGCCGACCGATGGGGGTTTGCTGTTCACTACCCGATCGCGTGACTGGATCAAGCCGATCGACCTTGCTCAACTGCGTGGGAAAGTTGAGGTGCTTGCAGTTCTGCGAACACAGGCAGGAGAAGTGATTTCCCAGCCACCTCTCCAACTCACGGTGGATGCGACACCTCCAGAACTGATTGGCTTCCTCCCGATTCCGGCCAAGGTGGAGAAGGGCAAACCGCTGACGGTGGGTGCCAGCGTTTTCGACCCGGAAACGGATGTCGTGAAGGCGGTGTTCTTCCTGTGCAAGCAACTCGATGAAGGGAAGATTCCTGCCGATGCCATCAAGGCAGTTGGAACCCAGTCGGAAAAAGACCCGAAGGTCTGGCTGGCCGATCTCAAGATTCCCGCCGAGTTCCGCGGAGAAGGGCTTGTCGGGGTGGTGTTCTCCAACCAGGCTGGTCTGACGAACGACACACCCAAGGTTCAGCGGATCGAGATTGTGGATGCACGCCCCCCGAGCGGCACGATCGAAGGGAAGGTGGAATACGGAGGTCGGCCTCAGCCCGGAGTCACGGTGAGCTTGCGGGATGCCGATGGCAAGGAGAAGGCAGCGACCACCTCCGACGATAAGGGGAAGTTCAAGTTCGAGAAGGTTCCCGTGGGCAATTACCATGTCTTTGGAGCCAAGTCTGACTCCAGCAGTGGAACAAGGGGCTCAGCTCCCGTTCAGGTTGAGGCCGACAAGACGGTCAAGCCGACCATCGACATGACCAAGCTCAAGCGATAGCCGAGCGAAGAGTTCCGGGTTGATGCGATCGGCCAAGGTTGTCTCAAAAGGGCGACCGAAAAAGAATCCCAGGCCTTCGACCTGGGCTGGTTGAACGAGCCCTTCAGGCTCGGTATCTCGCGGCCTGAAGGGCCGCTTCTGTCAGCCCAGGTCGAAGGCTGCAAGCCGAAGGCCTGGGTGGCCTTCCATCATGTGGCAGTGAAAGATTTGATTCATGAACATTGCCCCCCTCTTTCTCGGTAGCTTGCTCGGCATCATCATCAGTTTCACCCCAATCACAGCTAGTGATGGGTCTGCCACCGAGCCGTCGTCGTTTCGGGTTGTCGGCTATTTGCCGGACTATCGCGAGTTCGACCGTGTCACCACACGCGGCCTCAGCGACCTGATCCTGTTCTCCGTCACACCGACCGCGACGGGCGACCTCGATCTCTCCCGCCTCAAGAAGATGCCGTGGTCCAAACTTCGAGCCTTCAAAACGCAGCAACGTGTCCGGCTGATTCTGTGCGTGGGTGGATGGGAGCGATCGGCTAACTTTGCCACCGTCGCGACCTCCGATGCGTTGAGGCAGAAGTTCGTCCACGCGGTCGTCAAAACTTGTCTGGATGAGAGGCTCGATGGCGTTGACCTGGACTGGGAACACCCAAAGACCGAGGCCGAGCAGGAGGGCTACGCGAAACTGCTGGCCGATCTGCATCAGGCCTTTGAACCTCACGGCTTGGTACTGTCGGTCACCATCGCGGCCTGGCAGAAACTGCCCGCGAAAGCGTTCGATGCCGTGGACTGGGTCAATCTCATGGCCTACGACCACCCCGGCCGCCACTCGACGCTCGAAGGTGCGCAGTCGGACGTCAAAAAGCTGATCGATGCCGGTGTGCCCGCGCGGAAGCTCACGCTTGGCCTGCCGTTCTACGGCCGCGATACGAAGAAATCAAACCGCGTGTTGACCTATCGCGAGATTGTCGCTAAGCACCATCCCGAACCGTCGGCGGATGAGGTAGACAACATCTACTTCAATAGCCCCGAAACGATCTCCCGGAAGACCAAGTATGCGATCGATTCTGGATTGGCAGGCGTGATGGTCTGGGAACTGGGGCAGGACGCCGCGGGCGATCAATCACTTCTGAAAGCGATACTCGGTGTGGTGAACCAGTCGGCCCGCAAATGAGGGCTGTTGTCGGGTCGTTCATCCCTTGTAGGTGAGGACGCGCCCCCAGAGATCATTCGTCCCCCACACGCCTGACCGTAAACATTCCAACTGGACAATCTGGCTGTGATCCACGAATAGATTCACTTCCGGCCCATAGTCCTTGATGTAGTTGGTGAAGACATCAGGGTCCGCAGCTTCAAACATCACGCGTTCCGTTCCAAGTCCCAGAACAATCTCGGCTATCACATCGGTTCGCCACTCGCGTACGTTTTCCGTGATCCCTTCTGATTCGATCATGACCATGTGCGCCCCAGCGTCGAAGTATCGCCGCGCTTGGCCAATCGCCAGCCCAACGATGCGTTGCCGATGAGCTTCAAGTTCAGCTATTGGACTTGCCCCACCTGACCCGAACTGAATACCCACCTCGGGCTTTGCCTTGAGACCAACCTTGAGTACCTCCTCGACCAACCGCACCAGGTCATCGGGGGGAACTGTGATGAAGCCGCTTGAAACTTCGACGACATTGAACCCCAGATCGTGGCATTCGCGCAAATAGCAGTGGACGGCTTCAGAACCCTGGGTCAGCACCGTTTCGATGAAGCCGCCGGTCGAGACATAAACGTCGTGAGAGTGGCACAGGTCGATGAGTTCGCGGAGGGCTTTCTTGGGCATCAGAACAAATGCCCCGCCCGCAAACTTCAGGCCATCGATGTATTGCCCCATCGTCTCCAGGATGTCCTGAAGATATCGCTTGCCCAGAGGCGTGTAGTAGGGGCCACGAATTTCCGTCAATCCCAGGGAGCGCGGTTTGGCCTCCCGCTGATTCACTCGGAGGAATGAGAACACGCGCTGAACATCATCTGTTGCTGATGGCATTGCGATCTCCACTTATGTTTTTCTCGTTTTCGATTCCGTCTTCTGCGAACGCAGAGCCCATCATGTGCTGTTATCATCACTGACGTGGATCGGACGAAAACATCAGCATCAGGATGGGCGATCGACATGAAGCGGCAACTGTCATACCGAAATTGGCGAGAGAGGCAAAATCAGCGGGAGATGTTTCATCGCTGGTGTAGCAATACGTGAGACCAAGAGTGTATGTGCTACCGAATCCTCACCGGCGAGCCTTCCACCAACTGCGAGTGCCCGCTGGTGATCACCTTCACATCGGGCTTGAGCGATCCGCGTACTTCGACCCAATCCTTCTCCCGCGTGCCGACCTCAACCTCAATCGTTCGCGCAATGTTTCCCTCGGCCACGAACACCTTCGTTACCCCGGCAAATGTTTTCACCGCTTCGGGTGGAACGGTGAGAACCGCTGCATCGGTGCAGGTAAGGATCTCGGCCTTGGCGAACCCTCCCACACTCAGACGGTGACCGCAGTTGGGCACCTGGATCTCCACCATGAAGGTTCGGTTCACCGAATCCACAGTCGGGTTCACGCGCGCAACAACACCGCGAAACATCGCATTCGGGTATGCTTCCACTCGAACCTCGACTGTCTGCCCAACGTGGACATCCGGCCGATACTTCTCGGGAATGGCGACGCGAAGTTTCAGGATGTGATCGATGACCAATCGAAAGGCGTTCGTCACTGGCGTCTGGCGGATCATCTCACCCTTCGATACCATCCGGCCCGCGACCGCGTAGCGGAGAGGATTGCCGGCAGGAGTCACGATTGCGGCCCAGGCGGCCCAGTCGTGAGGAATGGGCGCGCGAATCTGCGTTTCCCGGAGTCGTTCCTCAGCATCTTCAAGTGCCGCCTTCAACCGACGTGCCTGAGCCAATATCACGCGGGCATCGGTTTTGGCCAGTTGAACCGCTGTTTTGGCGACCAGCATTTTGGTTCGGGCGGCATCCAGTGCCTGAATGGCACCCACGCCCTTCGAGTTCTCGAACTCGCTCCGAACCAGTTCCTTCTCGGCCAGTTCCAGGTTGGCATTGGCCTGAGCAACCGCGGGAACCTTGTCGATAAGCGTTTCCAACCCCTCATCGACATCCGGCAAGTCATCGAGTTGGAGCTTCTTCAGTTCCCCCTGGAACGCGGGTCGCGCTTGTGCCACAGCCAGGACATAATCGGTCGGGTCGAGTTCAAACAGAACTTCGCCCGGTGCCACTGAATCGCCAATGTCCTTGAGAACCCGAGCCACTCGCCCATCCACCTTGGGCGAAACAACCATATCCTCGTACCCGTGCAAGGTGCCGACTACCGGGACTGTTCGCCGCAATAGAGTGGTCTTCACTGGGGCAACGGTCACCGGCACCGGCTGAACTTCGGCCTTTCCTTCGGTGGTGGCGGGCTTGGAAGCGCAGGCAGGAAGCAGCGGAAGAAAGAACGCCAGCAGCAGGAACCACATGAAACAGGCAGCAGGTCTTAGGCGGTGTCGAGTCACAGTTTGTCTCCGGATTCGACGGCAGACCCCAAGCCCTCACCATCTATCAGCATGCCGTTGAGAACCACATCCAGAACATCGCGAGCCTGGGCATCGGGATCGGCCGGCCGACCCGAAAGTAGATTGGCGATGATTGTCCCGTAGAGCAGATCGCCCACGACCGCGAACAGCCGCTCAAGCGGAATTGGCCGAATCCGCTTGGTGTTCATGAGTCTTTGGAAAAACACGGCGTGCTTGTCCGCGTGTCCTTCATCGTGTTGCGCGAAGTACAGCGGTCGGTGATGGTGTGGGAATGCGGCTCGTTCCTGGATGAATAGCTCGGCCATCTCTGGTCGCCGCCGAAAGAACCCGAAGTACCCACGGATGGCTTCGCCAAGCAGTTCCAGCGGATCTCGCGGCGATTCCAGAATGCGATCCATCTCCGTTTCGAGTTCCTTGAGACCGCGTTCGACTGCTGCAAGGAAGAGCTGATCCTTGGTGGGGAAATAGCGGTAAACGGTTCCGTTCCCGACGCCGAGGTGGTTGGCAATCGTCTGAACCTGGGTATTCGCGAAGCCGTAGGTGGCAAACACCCGCGCAGCGACATCCAGAATTTGCGCTTTGCGACGAGTTTCCAGTTCCGGGTCCTTGCGGCGACCGGGACCAGGGCGCGGAATCTCGCTCGGCGAAGCTGGCATGGCTGCGCACAGGTGGCATGAGAAATAATTAACGGATTGATCCGTCCGCCAACTATACGGCCTTGTGAAACGCGAGACAAGCGGAATTTCTGTTAGTCCGTGGTCAATGGTCCATAGTCCATAGTTCTTGGTCATTTGCCCTTCGTGAACTCGTTAGATGAGTGGCTCCTGTATTTTCCCGAAGGACTAATGACCATGGACTAATGACCACGGACTATGGACTATGGACTATGAATGCTACAATGCCCACTCTCCCCCCTGCCAAGCAGCATCGCGGAGCGCGACCATGCGGACTTGGTTTCGGAACGTAGCCCTGGCGACGTCCACCATTGCTAGTGGCCTGTACATCACTCTCTGGTATTTCGTGCAGTCGTTTCGCCGCAAGGCGTTCACGCAGCATTTCGAGTATCCGGAGAAGCCGGTTCCCATTCGTCCCCGATACCGCGGCTTCCATCGTTTCGACCTGACGACCTGCATCGGATGCGATAAGTGCGCCCGGGCTTGCCCGGTGGATTGCATCTACATCGAGAAGGAAAAGGCAGCACCACCCGCCAAGGGGTTCGTGGTCACAGGGTTCAAGATCGACTACACGAAGTGCATGTTCTGCGCGCTATGCGTGGACCCCTGTCCGGTGGATTGCATCTTCATGGGGTCTAACTTCGATCTGAGTACGTTCTCTCGCGATGGGTGCGTGGTCGATTACGCAAAACTGCCTCTGGAAGTAGCCTCGGGTCAAGCCACACTTAGCCCAACCGCCGTCCAGGAATCGAAGCGGATCAGCTTGCCGGTGTGGACGAAGCCGCCTGAACCCCCAAAGCCTGCCGCGACAGAGAAGGCATGAGAATTGGCCGAAAAAAGCTCAAAAAAAGACGTAAGATAAAATAAAGAATATCAGATTATATTGTTCTAATTGTGGTCGTATTCATTCTGTCTAATAACTCTTGTTTTCATTTGTGCTTCTTGAGCTTTTTTGCGGCCGATCTGTTTTTCTTGTGAGTACAAGCATGTCCGATCTGGTTCTCCTTGTCCTGATCTTTCTCGCGGCCGGGCTGACGGTCCTGGCATCGAATCTCGTTCTCGGTCGGCTTATTCGACCGAATAAACCGAGTCCGGAAAAGGGTGAGGTTTACGAATGCGGCGAACAGCCAATTGGCACAGCATGGGTGCAGTTTGATCTTCGGTTCTATGTGGTCGCACTTCTGTTCGTGATCTTCGATGTGGAACTGGCCTTCTTCTTCCCGTGGGCAGTCGTGTTTGGGAGTGCCACACGGGCCGGAGATGAATCGCAGCCCGTCGAACAGCGAGTTGAGGCAGCGCGATCGATTCAGCCGATCCCTTCGACTGAAGCGGGCACTGCAACCAAAGTCGATAGTGGTGGGATGCAGAAACTCGCGTGGGCCGCGTTTGCGGATATCCTGGTGTTCTTTGGGGTGCTGTTGGTGGGGTTTGCGTACCTGTGGCGTCGCGGCGATTTGAAATGGGTCCGGAGTGTGGCCGGACAAGGAAGGGATGAGGGATAAAGAGCGCGGAACTCGGAGTGCGGAACGGAAGAAACGAAGACAGAACACAGGGAGTCGTTCAGTAATCGCGGTTTTGCGAGCTTATTTTCCGCTCGCTTAGTTTTCGTTCCACACTCCGCGTTCCGAGTTCCGCGCTCCGCAATGGAGGTTTTCCCGTGGGTTTTCTCGAAGGGCGATTGGAAGATGGGTTCGTGGTAACGAGCCTGGAGCACGCTGTCAACTGGGCTCGTGAATCGAGCCTGTGGCCGATGACGTTCGGGCTGGCGTGTTGCGCCATCGAGATGATGGCGACCGGTGCCCCGCGATACGACATCGACCGCTTTGGAGCCGGGGCGTTCCGGGCATCGCCGCGGCAGGCGGATTTGATGATCGTTGCCGGGACGGTGAACTTGAAGATGGCCGATCGGGTTCGTCGGCTCTACAACCAGATGCCCGACCCGAAATTCGTGATTGCAATGGGTGCGTGTACGTGCGGCGGCGGGCCATATTACAAGTACGGTTACAATGTGGCGAAGGGCGTGGATCTGGTGGTGCCGGTCGATGTGTATGTGCCGGGCTGTCCGCCTCGACCCGAGGCGTTGCTGGAAGGGCTCATGCGGATTCAGGACAAGATTCACAAGATGAAATCGTACACGAAGGGGCAGCCGTCCGAGTTGCCGATTCCAACCCGGAGTGGAGCAGTGCTGCTCCCCGACGAACTTGCGACTCCCGAGAAGGCGATGGCGTTCCTGACCGAGAATAAGGAACGGGCCAAGCCCGCGAAGTGAGGATTGCGATGGCATTTACGGATTACAAGTGTGTCGATGACGTTGTGAAGAAACACAAGTTGCGATTCGTCCAGGCACCGGCAATTATTCCGGCAGCCGATGCTCCGCTATTCAGTGATTACTTCCGCTCCGAACTCGAATTTAGCCTTCGTCGTTTGCCGATTGGGCGCTCCGAAGTCGGCGCTGGTGAGATTGTTCTGTTCCCACTTCTTCGTGAAGTGTGGAAGACCTACGCGGACAATCTCAGTCTCTTCACTCATGAATTGCTGGAATTCGATGACGACCTGACAGGTAGACCCGACTATTTCGTCTGTCGGCCATCGGAGTATGGGCCGACGATTCCAGAGGTGCCCTACCTGCTGGTGATCGAGGCCAAACTGGATGACTTTGAAAGGGCTTGGGGGCAGTGTCTCGCCGCGATGCTGGCAGCACAGAAA
>DASZJS010000884.1:0-3607 GCA_035947935.1 Gemmata sp.
TGCGTGCGGCGGAACGACGGACGATCGATGGTGTGTGGGACTTCCTCGGCCAGTCACTTGATGCCTTTAGTCCCACCGAGTGTCGGAACTACTTCCGACACTGCGGGTACAACGCTACACCAAACTCGAAACCGCTCTAGCAGCATTGTTAGCATCCTGAGACACTGTGCCGCCCCACACGACAGCTGGTACAACCCGCTCGCCCAAGCTCTCCAACTGTGGCTGAAACGAACGCCGCCTGGCGGCTCGCTTGGGACCAAAAAGGCCGCAAACACTTCTCATGAAAGAACTAACCATTTCTGACTCCAAAAAAGTAACACGAGCGGGGCGTAAAACGCCCCGCACAAAGACGGCTTCCTACCTCGTTGGCTGAAGCCGAACATTGAGCTCGGCTCCAATCACAAATTCTGTGATAAACAATGAATCGCCATCGTCTGTTTCTGCCCCGTCGAAGCCGAGGATGAAGCCTTCCAGACACTCATGGTCAAGTTCGTAGTGAGCGTTAGCCCACTTGGAAATTGACGTGGGTGGAGGAAGGTCGCGTTCACCTTTCAGAGGGTGATTCCTCAGGTATGCCGCAACTCTCCCGCGTCAGGCTTATGAATTGATTTGGCTGTTACCTCTCGGATATTCCGCTTCCCATCCCATCAACTGGCGAATGCGGACGGCGTATCAAGCTCTCACCGTGATAGAGAGCAACTGCCCACCAGACGAGGAAGCCGAATTCCATTCCCGTATCCATCATGAACGTCGCGGGGAGCAGGCCATTCGCAAGTGCGACGACTTCGGCGAGCCCAAGCACAACTGCGAGAGCAATCGGCCCTCCCGTGGCCAGGGAAATCGATTCCTTCTGTCGTGAAGCTCGGATCATGCCGATACCCACAACGGCCATGAAAGCACCGATTGCGCGAACAATCCAAAAGTGAGTAAGGTTCAGCGTTGGCTGGGTAGGCGACTGGAGTGATGCAATTCCAATTGCGACCCACAACCCGATTACGACGTAATACCAGCCCTGGATGAGCTGGATAGGCGATTCAGCGCGTGGCGGAGGTGGATAATCCCGGATTGACACTTCTTCTGCTGTTGACATGAGAGACCTCCCATACCGTATGCCAGGGAGCCAGGCCCGACTGATGTTCGACAACGAAAAGTAGAGCACTCACTATGCCAACCGCTGAGGTTTACCTCATGAATAGCAAAGAAACGCTGGAATGATCAGAATATAGGCGCATCGAATGAGGCTGGTTTGGAAGTCATATGATCGCGGAGAAATCGCACTTTGGAGTTGCTTTGCATCTTGCCCAGTTCTGCTTGGTCTCCAGAACTGAGGAGGGGTGGATACGATGTCTCTGGATGGGAACAAGTCATTGATGAGCCGAGAACAAGAAGAAAATCTTCAGAGTTTGATACTGATCTCCCCATAGCAACCATCTGGGAAATCCGGTTGCGTTTCAAAGTTCGATCAGATGGCGGTTTGAATAGTCGGGGCAGAGTTTTCGATGTCCGGCAGACTCAATGCACCTGTTATCAATAAAGCAACCTCGATTGACCCATGTGCGTTTTCGTCGCTCAGGCCCATACAGTGTGGCCCGGGCATCAATGACAAAACTGTCCTCGTTGACGAGTTTATCAATGCGATCACTGCGAGCCGTGTCCGAACTGTTCCCCCGTGCCCGCGAGGTTGGTCTCACCGATGCAGAACTCACAGACAGTCGTGCCAAATTTGGTGCTAATAGACTTACCCCACTACCAAAGGAACCCGTCTGGAAGAAGTTTCTCGAAAAATTCGATGAACCAATCATCAAGATCCTTCTAGCGGCATCGTTGCTGAAAATCGTGGTGGATCTGTTCGATGCCTCACCGATCGCAGGTGCAATTGCGCTTGCGTCGGTTCTCGCTGTCTTCATCGCTGCTCTGATTGTGAAGATAGGGGATTGGGTGCCATCAATCCTGTTCGCCTTGGCCTTCGTGTGGGTTGTCGTAAGTGTCGCTATCGGCCACCCATCGTATGAGGGACTGGCTGTGATGGTCGCGGTCATTTTGGCAACGGGGGTGGCGTTCTTCAGCGAGTTCCGAAGCGACAAGGAGTTTGAGAAACTCAATGCCGCGAAGGACTCGGTTCGCGTAAAGGTGGAACGAAACGGCGGCGTTCAAACAATCCCACTTGAGGAAGTGGTCGTTGGCGATCTCGTGCTACTGGAGATGGGAGATGAAATACCAGCCGATGCGCGGATCGTGAAAGCCAACGAGTTGTGGATCGACCAATCTCTGATGACTGGCGAGAGTGAGCCAGTCAAGAAAGCACTCGCACGGGACGATGACACTTCCGATGGTCCCGAGGAGCCGGGATGTGTCTTCCGCGGGACGCAAGTAGTCGATGGTGTCGGTCAGTTGGTGGTGACCAACGTGGGCGACGATACCATGATTGGCCAGATCGCCCGGCGGCTATCGGGCGAACCCGAAGAATCGACTCTTCCGGCAGGTACCAGCGATGATGCCGCATCGCCGGAACAACGCATCCAGCAGAAGCTGAACATCTCCAAAACTTCAACACCTCTTCAAGAGAAGCTCGAGGTTCTCGCAGGTCTCATCAGCAAAATCGGCTACGCCGCAGCCATCGCGATTTTCATTGCCTTGCTCGTACGAGGGTTGTGGGTGGGTGAAGTCCGCTGGCCCGTGAACGGAGAGGTTCTCCTGGCCAGTGTGAGATCTCTTCTAGCGTACTTCGTGTACATGGTCATCATCGTTGTCGTTGCGGTGCCAGAAGGTTTGCCGATGAGCGTGACCGTGTCGCTCGCCATTGCGTGGCGGAAGATGAGCAAGGCGAATTCACTTGTCCGTCAACTTGTTGCCTGTGAAACAATCGGATCTGCCACCGTGATTTGCACTGATAAAACCGGAACGCTCACCCAGAACAAGATGACTGTTTCCCGCGTCGGTATCGCCGGACAGATTTTCGAGACGACCCTCGCTGATGCCGGAATGAGTGCGAGTGGCTTGCCATTACCGGGCACTCCGCTGCACTGGATCATCCTCAACGCCGCACTGAATTCCACTGCCAGTCTGGAACGGAAGAACGACAAGTTCGTAACGGTTGGAAACAGCACAGAGGGTGCCCTATTGAACTGGCTTCAGTCGGGAGCTTGGATTTCCACCGATCGCAGCCTGAGCTACATCGAACTGCGAACGCTTTACCCCGTTCTGTATCAGATCCACTTCACATCGGATCGCAAGCGAATGACCACGGTGGTGAAGGTCAACGATCGAATCGTGACATTCGTGAAAGGAGCACCCGAAGCGATCCTAGTACAGTGTGAGAAGTATCTCGCTATCGATGGCACCGTCCACGACTTGACAGAATCCGTCCGATCCAACATCAACGCTCAGATTGCAGCAGCGGCGGGTGATGCCATGAGAACTCTGGCATTCGCCCAAGTGGAACTCTCTAAGGACTTTCCTCTCGATTCGGAATCGATCCACCTCTTCCGACAGGAAGCAGCACGATCGGCACAAGAAACAAACGCCCCATTTTACGATCCGATTGAGCACGGGTTGATCTTCACGGGCTTTATTGGGATACGTGACCCACTGAGGGATGACGTCAAAG
>DASZJS010000885.1:0-3571 GCA_035947935.1 Gemmata sp.
CCCATCTTCCCGGTTCTGGACAAGAACAGAGTGAGCCATTGAGGCTGACCCCGCGAAGAAATCGAGAACAATGGCTTCCTCATCCGGTAACGTAGCGAGTTGCAGAACTCGCCGGAGCAACCGCGTCGGCTTTACCGTGTCGAGTACATTATCGGTATCCTGGTAAGGCACGAATTCGAGCAATTCCTTCTTGGCTTCCTGCGTATGTCCAACGTCTTCGTAGAACCACATCGTTTGCGGGACCATTCCCTGCTTTACTTCGGTCAAGAACCGCTTGAGTGCGGGCATGTTATCGCCCTTCTCTCCCCACCAGATACGATTGTCAGCATCGAGTTCCTTGAACTTCTCGTGATTCACGACCCAGTATCGTCCTCGTGGTGGAGTAAACTTCTTGCCACCCGGACTACTCACCTCATACTGCCCATCGGCATAGTAATTCCTCGCTGTCATATCGCCGGACTTCCAGGAGCCGCGAGGGTCGTTATCGGTGTTCTCATATCGGGCATTAGCTTCTTCGGAACGTGGTAACAGTGTTGGCCGCCAAGGTTCCGCATCACGAGCGTAGACAAGGATGTAATCGTGATCTTCGGAGAAGTGCTTCGCCGAGTTCTTCGGGGAATATACCTTTTGCCAAAGCACGGTCGCGACGAAGTTCTCTTCGCCGAACACCTCGTTCATCAGCAGCCGAAGGTGGTGAACCTCGTTGTCATCGATACTGACAAAGATGACCCCATCATCCCGCAGCAGTTGCCTGGCGAGGAAGAGGCGAGGGTACATCATCGAAAGCCAGGCCGAGTGATACCGGCCGCTTGTCTCAGGGTTGCTTGTCAGCAACTTCCCGGTTTCATCCGTTTGCCCTGTGAGCTTCAAGTAAACCGCAAGTGGGTCCGAGAAGTCGTCCGGGTAAACGAAGTCGTTGCCGGTGTTGTACGGCGGGTCGATGTAGATGAGCTTCACCTTGCCAGCGTAAGCCTTGTAGAGCAGCTTCAGCACTTCAAGATTGTCGCCCTCAATGAACAGATTCCGCGTTGTGTCCCAGTTCACGGACTCTTTTGGCTTCGGAATAAGCGTGGCCCGGCTGGGCGTTTGGAGCATCGCCGCGGCGTCCGACCGCCCGGCCCAGGAGAAGGTGAACCGCTCTGGCCCCGCAGATACTGCGTCACCCAGCGCAGACCGGAGCTTATCGAAGTCGATTCGCCCTTCCGCCATCGCATCCGGGAACAGCGCCCGGAGTGCGGCGATACGCTCAGCGGTCGGGTCAGCGGATGTGAGAGTGACGGGTTCCTTGCCTGGCACGGTCATCGAGCCAACCTCAGCGGTTTAGAACTGGCAAAACATCTTTGAGAGAGGGTTAGTTTGATCTCTCGGAGCCGAGAATGCAAGGATGGGAGCTTCAACCCGCGAAATGACCAGCTATCCGGATGATGTTACTGCTTACCGTGGGCGCGGCTCCTGCGCCCACACGTGGACAACTCGATGCCCCTCACATCCTCGCGATGGGCTCATCCACGATACCCTGTCGTCGTTGTCGGTCGAGTTGATCGGCATAGGCGCGTTCCCGGTTCACGAAGTACATGCCGCCCTTGCCACCGCGAAGCCGAACGCGCCAGTACGTCATCCACGCCAGCATTTTCTCCGGCCAACGCACGAACCGCCGACCACTGCCGTATTCACCCTGAAAGTAATTACCCTTTTCGATTGGCGGCCGGATCACGGCTTTCGCCCCACCGGGTTGCTTCAAGGCATATACATCGCGCGCCCAATTCCCCGTAATCAGATTGGCAGCAGGATAAGGGGCAGCGTTCCCCCACAACACCCGTCCCCGTGGTCCGTTCGCGTTACAAAACCACGGGAATAACGTTCGTAGGCAACAAACGAAGTAGGCATAGTCTCGAGGCTGGTATTCGCGCTCGCGAAACAGGATCAGCACCTCACGCTGCTCTTCGCGAACGAAGCGATAGACCTCGCGTTTGAACCGTCGATCGGTGAAATACGACAGGGCATCCGCGAAATCGGTGAAGATAAGAATGCCGCTGTTGTAATGCGTCGTGCCGTGGATGTAGTTGATGCCGTGGGGCATCCTTCGCCGCGGACCGGCGGGGATTTCCTCCGGACCAACCGACAGCGACACCCGGTAGGAGAGGAACTGCCCGGTTTTCGTGACAACGAAATCATCCATCGGCAGGTTGTCCTCATCCGGACCCCGCGGCGATCGGAAAATGACGTTATCGTGCCAGATGTATTGTCCGGTCGCGGCGTTAATTCCGGTCACCCACGGATGATCGGCAGCGATAAGCCCATGCGACATCGGGCGAAACTTGGTGATATCGAGAACGCGGACAATCCCTCGCGCGTTGTGCCCCATCTGGTAGAGCCATCGGAACGGCAATCCCAGCCAGTACCCGATCCCATCCCCGTGTGGGATGGGTGTCGGGTCGGGCGATCCACGAGCGAGTTGAGGCCGATTGGCGGTCATCGGGCGGGCGTGTCCTGGCAGGCCGTTGCGGTTTTGGGTTGGGTGGTGGGAATGGGAGCCTCGTGTTCGGCAATTGCCGCCACGCCATCGGTTGAGGTGGCTTTGTGGCCAAACTTGTTGTTCCACGCCCGGCGGATGGTGCCCCAAAGCCCGAGCGCTTTAAAAGGTGAAGCGAGGAGCTTGAGTTTCTTATCCTTCTCGCCCCAGTTCGGAACGTCATCGTGGAGAACGTAGATTTCCCACATTGTCTGGTCTGGGTCGGTGACCCAGATTTTCGACTGGAGAGCGTAACAGCACTTCACATCGTCCTGCTGGCCGATACGTGCCCGGACGAGTGAGAGCCGCTGCTGAATTGCCCGGAGTTGCTCGACGGTGACCACTCGCAGCCCAAGATGGTTGAGCGGCCCACCGGCACAGGCCCGCTTGGGCTTCAGCGACAGGATGAGCGGTGGGGTATCAACCTCGAATTTGGCATAGTCCGCATAGTGCTTGACCGGTTCACACCCGAACAAAGCGGTGTAGAACTCGATCGACCTGGCGAGGTCGGAAACATTGAGCGAAGCGTGGAACTTGACGACTGATGTGGCCCCGGATGGGGTCCGGTTCGGAGCGGCGATGGTTGGTTCGGTCATGGGATGGCCTTCGCGTGCAGCTCAGTGGGTGGGATTGGTCGGATTCCAGCTTTGCGACCGGTGGGCGAGTGAATTCTTGATAGCTGCCTTGGAGTTAAGATATTATCCGCCGCCTGCAAACAGCAAGGGGATTCTCGGGTGAACTGTTTTCCCGGGGCTCATGCCCCTGTGTGGCAATTCTTCCTGGAAGAATAATTGCTTTCCTGATTCCCAGGGGTTGACAACCCCCGCTGGAAGCCTTTGCCGCGTCTCTTGTCGGTCGTGGTTGTCACCCGTAGAATCACGCTTTCCCACATGGGGGATTCACCAACACGCAAAACCCAAAACCAGGAGCGGAGCTATGGGTGCCCGGCGGCGCGGGACAGGTCGACGAAAAGTGGGACGGAAGAAGCGGCGAATGCGGTCCCGAATTCGGCACCGCAAGTGAGATCGGAACTCTTCTTGCGAATGTGGGCCATCCACG
>DASZJS010000886.1:0-4400 GCA_035947935.1 Gemmata sp.
CAGAACCTATCTCGGTTCCCTCGCCCGACACCTCATCGGTAAGCGGGTCGAGACGGCCTTCGATAAGGGCGTTCGCGGCGTCAGTTGGCTGCTGATCCGGTTCATGCTGGTGATGGTTCCCGTGGTCATTCTGATCAACGGGTTCACGAAAGGGGACTGGGGTGAGGCGTTGCTCTTCGGGCTCGCTGTTGCGGTTGGCCTTACACCGGAGATGCTGCCAATGATCCTCACCGCCAACCTTGCCCGTGGGGCGGTTGCCATGTCACGCCGAAAGGTGATCGTCAAGAAACTCCAGGCGATCCAGAACCTCGGCGCGATGGATGTCCTGTGTACCGACAAGACCGGGACTCTCACACAGGATCGAGTCGTCCTTATTCAGCATCTCGATGTCGATGGCAAGGAATGTGAAGATGTTCTTGAATACACGTACCTGAATAGCCACTTCCAGACCGGCTTGAAGAATCTGATCGACCGAGCCGTGCTGGAACACGAGGATCTGACCAGCACACGGGCACTGACCGAACGCTACATCAAGAGCGATGAGGTGCCGTTCGATTTCCACCGTCGGCGAATGTCGGTCGTTGTCCATGAAGTGTTCAAAGGCCGCGATCTGCTCATTTGCAAGGGTGCTGTCGAGGAAGTGGTGGCGGTTTGCACGTCTGTGCGGAGTGGCGGGAACGATGTGCCACTGACCGATTCTCTTCGCGAGCGAGTGATGGAGATGCGGACGGGCTTGAACGAGGACGGGCTGCGAGTCATTGCGGTTGGCATCAAACAGGTGGTGAGCAATCCGCACAAGCTCTATGGGGTGGAGGATGAAAGCGAGTTGACGCTCGTTGGGTTCATCGCCTTTCTCGATCCGCCGAAGGAGTCGGCGGGTCCGGCCCTGGCAGCCCTTGCCCGACACGGAGTTGCGGTGAAGATTCTGACCGGCGACAACGAACTGGTTGCGCGCAAAGTGTGCAAGGATGTGGGGCTGGCAACGCCCCGGACACTATTGGGCCATCAGGTCGATGCCATGTCTGAAGCGGAACTGGAGCAACAAGCCAACGACACGGTTCTATTCGCCAAACTGAGCCCACCTCAGAAAGCCAGGATAATCGCCGCGTTGAAGCGGCGTGGACACACAGTAGGATTTCTCGGCGATGGGATCAACGATGCTCCGGCCTTGCGGGAAGCCGATGCTGGCGTATCGGTGGACACCGCCGCCGATGTCGCGAGGGAGTCAGCGGATATCATCCTGCTGGAAAAGAGCTTGATGGTTCTGGAGGAAGGAGTCGTTCTGGGCCGACAGACCCACGGCAACACCATCAAGTACATCAAGATGACCGCCAGTTCCAACTTTGGAAACGTGTTCAGTGTACTGGTGGCGAGTGCCTGGCTGCCCTTTTTGCCGATGCTGGCGATTCAACTGTTGATTCAGAACCTGCTGTACGACATCTCGCAAGTGGGTATACCATTCGACCGGATGGATGATGAGTATCTTGAGAAGCCCAAGCCATGGCAGGTGGGCGACCTGGGCCGCTTCATGGTGGTCATTGGCCCGATCAGTTCGATCTTCGACATCACAACCTTTGCCGTGCTCTATTTCGTCTTCAAGGCGAACACGCCGGAACAGCAGGCGTTGTTTCAGTCGGCTTGGTTTGTGGAAGGGTTGTTGTCCCAGACACTCATCATCCACATGATTCGCACGGCGAAGCTGCCTTTCTTGCAGAGTACAGCCGCAGCACCACTTATGATTTTGACATTATGCGTGATGGCGGTCGGAATCGCAGTGCCATTCACCGCGTTCGGAGCTGCTGTGGGAATGGAACCGTTGCCCTGGAGCTACTTCCCGTGGTTGATGGCTACCCTGGTGTGCTATTGCATCCTGACCCAGGTGGTCAAGCGGTGGTACATCCGGCGCTTTCACACATGGCTCTGAACCCAGAGATCGGGTGCGAACCCACTGCAAGCTAACGACTCCCCATTCGCCGGATCGCTGCCGATGCTTCGCGAGTCAACACGTCATCGGGTCGGCCCTTTGCCAGTTCGAGCAGAAGTGCTCGTGCTTCCGTAGTACCGATCGTTTCGAGTGCGGCGACCCCGCGGACGCAACGCAAATCATAGGGCGACACGTTCGGGCCATCGTATCGGGAGAGGAACCGCGTCAACCGGTCACGGACCTCCGGGGATGACGCTCGTGCCAGCCGTGCTTTCGCCCCGGTCACTGCGTTCGGTCCGAATAGCTCCAACTCGGCAGATGCCTTCTCGCGGTCGGCAAACTCACCCGCCGCCAGTTGTGTGGTGATACGATCCAGGTCCGCATCTGTTGGAGTGGCTGCTGGGCGCAACTTCTCCTTGAGTAGTGGGACGGCTTCTGCGGGCGAAGCACACAGTGTCGCAATGCCGACGTATCCGAGGGCCGGGTCGGTGCCAGTGAGGCGTTCCCAGGCATCCGCCAGTTCTTTCCCGGTCGGCTTGACGCCCGACCTGGGTGCCAGTGCAGGTAGGGTTACATCCCAGACCAGCCCCGTCTGGTCGTCACTAACCGAGACAAGTCGGCGGCCATCCGGTGTGAACGCCAGATCGTTGGCCGATCGTTCGTGTCCAACGAATTTCTTGAGTGGTCGTCCAGATACGGCCTCATAGAGCCAGACACCATCAAACGTCACGACACTTTCAGCCACGGCTAGCAGTCGACCGTCTGGAGATAGGGCGAGCGCCTGAACGTGCCGACCGAAGTCGGGCATGGAACGAGGCTGCCCGGTTCGATCCGGCTCCGCGAGCCTGCGGAGAAACTTCCCGGCCACGGGATCCCATGCCGTCAGTGCATCGGCTCTCTTGCGTTCGCCGCTGGGGCGGGATATGTCCAGGCTGTGTCCACCCAGATAAATTACGCGGCTGTCTGGTGAGAAACTGACAGGCGGATACCACGTCTCGGGCTTCGCCAGTTCGTGCATGTGCTTCCCGGTTCGTGCATCCCAGACATCATTTGAGTTCTGGTGTCCGCCATCACCCGGTTTCGGCTCACGAACCGAGTTTATAAACAGTAAACGGCCATCGTGTGATAGTTGAACCCAATTGACCCTTACACTTTCAGTACCCTTGTTTGGAACGGCCGATTTCTCAGGCGCGAGCGGGATGGTTATCGTGACCCTTGCATTGCCAGTTGGCCAATCCCATAGTGTCACTCGATCCTCGGCAAGCGTTGTCAGTGTTTTCCCATCTGTCGAGAAGCCACCGACAAAACCCTTGAACTCATGTAATGCGTTTGGAAGATCGAGTGGCTTACCCGTCAACGGGTTTACCAGCGCTAACCCTCCTCGGGAGGGGAATAATAGCCCATGCCCATCGGGTGTGAATGCTGGTTGGCGTTTGGGGCCAGCATGCGGATTTGACTCAGCACGCTGTGCGGCGATTGCGATGACTGGCTTTCCGTCCGCTACTTCCCACACGCGGAGTGAATCGTCGTGTCCTAGCGTGGCCCCAAGCCGTCCATCGGGTGATATCGCTACAGCGGCCACCTCGGCTCGGTGGGTCTCATATGCGATCAAGGGCTTTGCTGTGGTGCTGTCCCAGATATCAATCCGACCATCTCGCCTGGCCATGGCGAACCGCGTCCCGTCCGGGCTTACCGAGATGGTGGATGCATCCAAACTTCCGAATACCCCGTTCTGTGAAGGGGATTGAGCAGTTCCCTTTCCACTTTCGATATCCCAAATTTGAAAGTATGGTTTCTTCCCAGACAGGATGAGCTTCTTCCCATCCAGTGTGAACGCATGACCAGTACCATACCCACCATTCGAGAATGGAATTGATACCAGTTCTTTGCCTGTTTCCAGGCTACACACGCGGATCGTCCCATCGTGGGTGTTTGTCTCGATTCCGTCCGCTGGTACCTTCTTGGGGTGAGGCGGAATTGCTGCAAGCCGGGCGTCAGCGGACAGACTGAACATGAAACCCCATACGCAATACGCCGGAGTGGGGATATGAATCGTTTGGGGAGAGATCTTCTGGTTCACATCGACAAATGTGATGTTCCAATCATCCTGTCTCCATGAACCAGTCAGGTAGAGGACACCCCGCGCCGTGTATCGCAACTCCCGGCATGGTCCGCTAAAGGGGCCAAGGGTTTTCAGCGGCTTCAGCTCATTCACCGAGCGGCCTGACGTTGCGGGCAGAATGTCGATAGTGAACTGTTTCTCGTCCGGTGTGCGGACGATAGCCATATGAGTTGCATCTGGTGAGAGTGCAATGAATTCCAGTCCATCTGGACCAGGGCGACCGGGACCACGCTGGACAAAGGGCGGGTTTGGTAACTTCTCATCTGGGTCGGTGAACATTGAGACAAAGAGCGATTGGTCGGGTAGCTTGACGACTGCAACTCCCTTCCCATCCGCGCGCCAGCCGATCGCCAT
>DASZJS010000887.1:0-4068 GCA_035947935.1 Gemmata sp.
AGGATCACCGCTATGTGATGCGAGAGTAAAAGTGAGGCGACAAGAATATCGAATGTTTACCGGTATGTAATCTTTTACCCAACTCCTCTTCCCTTGTGTATTTGCCAACCGATACACTCCTTCCATCTCCGCGGAAGCGGAGCAGGAGCCTAGCTATGTGTGGGATCGTCGGTTTCACAGGTCGCCGGGAAGCATCACCGGTGTTGATGGAAGGACTGCGGCGACTCGAGTACCGCGGCTATGATAGCGCGGGAATTATTACTGGGACTGGAAACGAACTGCACCTACGCAAGAAGGCAGGTCGGCTTGCGGAGCTCGGCAAATATGTCGCTTCGCACCCAGCTCCGGGATGTTATGGCATTAGCCACACACGTTGGGCCACGCATGGAGGTGCAACCGACCGGAATGCCCACCCGCACATGGATGCCACAGGCAACATCGCACTCGTTCACAACGGTGTGATTGAGAACTTTGCGACACTCAAGCACCAACTCCAGGCAGATGGAATCACTTTTCGCTCCGACACCGACACCGAAGTTCTAGCCCATCTCATAGGTCACTACTACCACGGCGATCTCGTTGCAGCAGTTCGCCAGGCACTCACGTTCGTCAAGGGTACATATGGCGTCGCGGTGGTCGCAAAGTCGGAACCTGGTCTGGTGGTCGGGGCACGACTCGGCAGCCCGCTGGTGGTTGGGATGGGTGTAGATGGGACGTATCTTGCCAGCGATGCCAACGCTCTGGCCGGTTATGCAGACAAGGTTGTCTACCTGAACGACAAACAGATCTGCGCTCTTAATGGCGACGACTGGGAGATTCGCGATCAGGATCTCGCCCACGCATCGGTATCGGTTCACGATATCGACAAGTTCCTGGGCGATGGAGACGCGGAACGCGGTGAATACCCCCACTTCATGCTCAAGGAGATCTACGAGCAACCGGAAACGGTTGCCAACGCGATGCGCGGCCGATTGGATGATGTCGATGCCACGGCACACTTCGGCGGTTTGAACCTGACCGCACAACAACTCCGACAAATCGATCGCGTCATCATGACCGGCTGTGGGACGAGCTACCATGCCGGACTGGTGGGTGAATACCTGTTCGAGGAAATGGCCCGACTGCCGGTGGAAGTCGAATACGCAAGCGAGTTCCGTTACCGGAATCCGCCGGTGGATCGAAACACCGTGACGCTGGCAATCACGCAATCGGGCGAGACTGCCGACACCCTTGCAGCGCTCCGCGAATCCAAACGGATGGGCCATACCACGCTGGCAATCTGCAACGTCGTTGGGAGCAGTATCGCCCGCGAAACTCACGGCGGGGTTTACCTGCACGCTGGCCCCGAGATCGGAGTTGCCAGTACGAAGGCATTCACCTCACAGGTCACCGTGTTGGCGATGCTGGCTCTGTATCTTGGCCGCACGCGCCACCTGTCGAGCATCCAGGGCCAGCGGATAATCGAAGACCTGCACAAACTCCCCGATGCGATCCGCGCAACGCTTGCATACCACGACCGGGTGAAGCAGGTCGCTGCGAAATATGCGGATGTTGAGAACGTGCTTTATCTCGGACGGCAATTCCTCTACCCCGCCGCTCTGGAAGGGGCACTGAAACTGAAAGAGATCAGTTACATTCATGCCGAGGGATACCCCGCCGCCGAAATGAAACACGGCCCGATTGCGCTGGTCGATGAACACACACCTTCTGTCTTCCTGGTGCCCCGCGGAAACGTGTTCGACAAGGTCATGTCGAACATGCAGGAGATCAAAGCACGTCGGGGACCGGTCATTGCTGTGGCGAGTGAAGGGGATCATGAAGTCGCAGCAGTGGCCGATGATGTTATCCCGGTTCCCGATGTGCCCGAATACCTGCAGCCAATCGTTGTTGCCATTCCCCTCCAGCTACTCGCCTACGAAATCGCTCTCCTCCGCGGCTGCGATGTGGACAAACCCCGAAACTTGGCCAAGAGCGTGACTGTGGAGTGATCGGGCTTTTGCTTTCCTGCGAGCCGGGAGCGTCAGCAACTGGAGTTGTGTGGAACTCCGATCGCTGAACCTTTCAACTCGCCTAAACATCTCACATCCATTCCAGCAGCACACGTATTGTTTCACCTGCCGAGTATTCGACTTGAACTGCATCACCGAGCATGGTGAGCGGCTGGAGTGCCTTGCCCATCCCATCGATAAGTGAGGCTCGGGAAGGGTCGCGAGCGAACCGCAATTCGGCTGCTCCGCCAAAGCCTGCACATTCGATCATCCGGGCCGCTACTGCGCGGTTTGCCCCTTCCCCCGCCTGAGCAGGTTGAAAACCTGTCAGAATCAGACTTGGCATGTCGATGTGAGCCAACCATCCGGACGTTCCGAAGTGTGGCGGCCCTTTCGATGTCTCGACCACTGGCACCGGCGACACCCAGCCGATGGCTGTTTGCATCGGAATATCGCGATCCGTGGCCAGCAGTAAATCGAACGTGCGTGCCTGTTCTCCCTCGGGTACAAGGATCACATCCGCCATTCGGCTCCCGTGTCGCTGGAGAAACGGTAGTCCACCTGTGAAGAGGAAAGAGCGTTCGCCACTGAGCCGCACTTCCAGATACTCAGGGCTCACTGGCCGCGTATAGCCGGTCTGTGCGTTTGCTCCGTTGACCCCGCGAAAAAGAACTGCGCGCTCATCGCGCCAGCCGAAGCGTGCGCCAAAGAAAGCATGCCAGGGATACCCGGTTGGCTCGTGTTTCACGTCGAGTTCGATCCGGATTTCCAGCACCGGTCGTCCCAGCCAGGCCCGAAACCGCTGACGAAACGTCGCAAGGACTTCATCGTGATCGTTGAGCAAATCGCCGGCGGATACGATCTCTCCGAGGGCAGAGCCGCTGTTCGTGACCGCAACGTTCCTTGCGATCATTTTGCTCCCCGGGTTGTACACAAGCTGCTGACCGAATCGCGTGGCCCGGGTGCGGAGATCGCGGAACGAACGGATGCCGCCGCTGGTGGCATCGATATCGCACTCGAAGAACTCGTTTCGCACCGTGAGCCCCTGTGCCAGCTTCAGCCGTTCTTTCGGTGGGGATGCACCGGGTGGCCCCTGCCTCGGAATCCAGGCAAACCCCAGAGGAGGAATCTCCACAACAATCTTTGCCCCATCGGTTGAGAACTCTGCCGCTTTGACCGGATCGACTACTGGAATCGGGCCTCGTAAGTTTGCGATCTCAAGTACAACTCGCCGCGTGAAATTGCATGGGTTGAAGGCGAGTAACCCCGGTTGACCATCTGCCGAGCGTGTTTGGACCCGTTCGGTCAGCTTCTTTGCCCATGCGGTTTCGATGGGAGTGAGGCGATCAGAGAGATCGTCGGGAATCGGGTTATTCACTCCGCGAGTTTCGATTTCCCGCTCGACGCCCGCCAGTTCCCCGAGGAGTTTCTCCTCGTCGGTGCCAGGGTTTGGCGTCACCGCGCGGTGCAGAGCAGCGAGAGTGTAAGCGGTATCCAATCGCCGCCGGAGGCGGAGGTGATGGGGGAACCCGGATACGGGATTGGGTCGTTTCTGATTGGTTACCCGATCGTCGAGGTAGTCGGTGAAGAATTCGTCGGCGGATTGGACGCCGATGTAGTCGCCGCTGGTGGCATCCGTGAAGTAGCGGCTGAGGTTCGTGAAGTGACCGAACACGGGTGCCAGTTCCACAAGCGTGAGGAGATCGCGGTACGAATCGAAGGCGGGTTCGCCCTTGTGAACCAATGCGATGGTCGGTGCGGAATCTGATGCGAACGCCTGATACATGTGGTAGACGAGATTGAAGAACGAGAGTGGATCGTGTGCGGGAAGCGGTTCCCGACAGAAAGCATCGACGGCCTTGCCATCCGGGCCGGGCCAGTTCACAGCGGTCGAACGAATGGTCGGGATGAGAGCGCCATCCTGGCTAATCAAAACGGCGTGCCTAAACCCCATGTGTTGGAGCCAGCCGGGCAATTGTGGATGGAAGGCACTCGTCCTGCGGGCGTAGACGGCCGGCTCAACTCCAAACAGTTTCTTGACTGCCTCTCGTGCGGTACCCAGGTTCCACCACTGCGATTC
>DASZJS010000888.1:0-5473 GCA_035947935.1 Gemmata sp.
CGGTCGCTAACGCTCCCGGCTCGCCTAAAACCAACACCAGCGTGGTTTTAGGCGAGCCGGGAGCGTTAGCGACCGGAGTGCTGTTCTTACCGTCTTCCGTTGTTTGTTCCGCCGGATGGCTTGGTGGTCGTCAGAACTTCCTGGGCTCGGCGCTGGAACTTGACCATCTGATCGCGAAGACTGGTGTCGCCCCGTTGCACCAACTCCAGTTCGTGCTGAATCTCCGCGCTCAGGCGGCGAAGTTCCGTCTCCTGCCGGGCAATCAGCGCACGCTCCCGGGCCATTGCCACTTCCATCTCCCGCATCTGCGTTTCCAGTCCCTCTTCATCTTCCCGGAGTTGGTGGCGCTCATCATCCAGGCGCTTGCGTTCCTGTTGGATCTTGGCGTTTTCCTTCTCAAGTTCATCGGCCCACTCTTCCAGTTCCGTCCGCGTCTTGGGCACGGGTGGGGGTGGCGCGAGTTCGCCCTTGGCAATTTGCTCCTCGATTGCACCGAGTTGGGCGCTGAGTTCCTCGATTTGCCCATCCTTCGCAGCGAGGGCTGTCTCGAACTCCTTCTCCTTGGCAACCAGTTGTTGCTCCGTATCGCTGGCTTCTTGAAGGAGGTGCTTCATCTCACCGAGTAGCGTGCGAAGTTCCTTGGTTTCGCTCCGAAGCCGCTGGATTTCAGCATGGGGAGAGTCGTCGATGGGATATCGCCCTCCACTCTCCGGAAGCCCGGCCAGTTGGTTCAGAGCGCCCGCAATCGCGCTGGATGGATCAATTCGACTGTTGGTCGGGACAGGGGTCCGGCGGTTGATCGGTGCGCGTGTTGGGGTTGAAGTTGGGAGAGTGGGCGCTGGAACCGAGGCGGAGCGAGCCGTGGGAACGGGCACCGGCCCGGATTTCCCAGGCATTCGGAGCCGCGCGAGCAATTCCTGCTGCGAGCCCGCTGCCCATGTTGTCGCGGGTGGTGTCTCCGTTGAGGACTGATCGCCCTGTTCCGGGTCTGGTGTGCTGGCAGTGGCCGCAATTGGCGGTGGAGTGGATGCTAAAAGTCGTCGGCGCAGTTCCGCCGCTGTAATTGATGGTACTGAGTCGGGCGGAAGGTTGGGACTGGCCATGCGAGCGGACTCTTTTCCGTTGCCTATCGAACCGGGTGGGTTTCAGCAGCTTCTCAGGTTCAAGTAGCTTCCAGGGGTTTACATCTCTGGGAACCCATCCGTTTGAAAGCACTCGGCGGACACCTTCCAATACGGGGTTGGCTGTTGCTGCTTGTTGGCCGGAATCGGAAGTGGGAATCCCAATTCCTCATTTTCCTTAAATCATTGTAAGATAATAAGCAGCTCCGCACCAAAACCAATCGGAAGGATTCGTGAAAAATGGCTGGGATCATCGGTGGCGGCAGGTAATAAACTGTGTGCACAGTTTTCCCGAATCCATTCCAGGGTAATAATTTACGTGCCTGCCACTGATGTTTGGAGCACGAAACTCCAGGAGAATAATCCTCCGTTCCGGCCACAATGAGCCTAGGTTGTGGATAAGGCAAGTCAAATCAAAATCATTGTTCCGGTGGTATGGATTTCGCGGCGCAGACAACGGGTAAGACTCTGTCTTTGGTCTACTTCCGATGAACTTGCCAACGCAGCGGGCAGGGGACCGTTACACCGGATAGACTTGCTCCGCTGCTGTTGGCTTTGGTGGCGGTTGCAATCGTCGGTCGTGTTGTGCCGCCGCCAAGGGGTCAAATCCCCCAATCCAAAGCAATTTTCGTTGGATTGGCGTGGTATCCCGGCGGGGCTGTGTCGTACAATCGGGCTACAATTTGTTTTTCACCAGGGTCGCAAGGCTAGCGCGGTAAAACGAGAGAAATTGCACAAATTTTCCCGCTCTCGTTTCACAGGACAAGCCATCATCTCGACCCCCTGTAGGAGCTCCTGGGCAATGACTTTCCTGAAACGCCTCCGGATGCTGTCCGTGGTGTTGGGGGTGGTAGCCACCCTCGCCACAGTGGGCACTGTGTTGTTCGGCGATGTCCGAGCTGACTCCGGCCCGGCCAAAACTCCAGGCGCTCCCCCTCGACCAGATGGTGCGAGCGTGGTTGAGGATCTGGCGATTAACAAGTTCAGCAAGCTCCCCGTACTGACCTACCAGATGCGCGATGGGGACATGCTGTTCGCCTGGCAGATCAAGCCGACCGTGAACCCCACTCCGGCTCGTCCGCGGGATGTGCTGGTTCTGGTCGATACATCCGCCAGTCAGGCCGGCCGGCCCCTTCAACAGGCCCGTCGAATCGTTGCTTCTCTGTCCAGCGCACTGACTCCGAACGACCGCGTGAGCGTGTGGACCGTCAACACCCCAGCAGCCACGCGACCGCTCACAAAGAGCTTCCATCCTGCCAACGCTGAGGAGATCCAACACGCCGCGGCAGCGCTTACGGAAGTCGAGTACGGCTCTGGAGCAACCGACCTCAAGAGTGGCTTGGACAAGGCTCTCGCAACCCTTGTCCCGGATCGAAGCAGGCAACAGATCGTGTTGTTGCTCGGGGACGGGGAGAGTAGCTTCAATCCGGTTTCCGAGGACGATCGGTTTGCCATCGGGAGCAGGATGGATGTGCAAGATGCGTTCTTCTTCGCCGTTCCGCTCGGCCTGAAGGTGAATCCGCAAAATCTCCACGGTCTGGCAGCACTCACGGGCGGTGCCGTGGTTCGCGTCCAGGAAGATCTGGATAACCCAGTCAAACGCGGCGAGTTCATGATCCGACTTGCGGCGGCCTTCGACGTACCGGTCGTGAAGGTCGAGAAGGCCAAGTTCGGGGATGAAGTGGGCGAGGTGTTCCCCAGCAAGTTGCCTCCTCTTCGAGCCGACAGATCGACCCTCGTTATGGGCAAGATTGCCAAGCCAGCGGCCACGACCCTGGCCCTCACGGTCAAAGGCACGGTTGCGAACCGCGTCACGAACCTGGACTTTTCCCAGCCGCTGCCCGTCCCGCAAATCGACCACTTCTTCCTGAATCTGATGATCGATCAGTGGCGCGGGGCTCCGCACAAGGATGCCCC
The DNA here is from genome assembly GCA_035947935.1 of Gemmata sp. GTDB lineage: Bacteria > Planctomycetota > Planctomycetia > Gemmatales > Gemmataceae > Gemmata. The sequence continues at coordinate 3,039 of DASZJS010000888.1, forward strand.
GGCCATGCTCCAGTCCGATCGGGCTCTGGCTCTCGCCAGCACGCAGGTCAAACTGTATCGGGACGAGTTCCTCGTCCAGGCGGTCTGGGCCGTGCGGATGGATCGGTGGGAGGATGCGACAAAACTCTACAACGCGGCACAAAAGATCGACCCCAACGATCGCGAAGCGACCGCCGGGCTTCTCATGATCGAAAAGCTCAAGACCGGGAAGTTGACCAAAGCCGACATCGAGCAAAAGATCTCAGCTGATGCCTCGGGTATCCGCGTGGCCCCAAACGCCATCGCCCAGAAAGTGATCCAGAACATCAAGCAGGATCCGCCCCCCGCGGGCGGCCCTGGAGGCGCGGCCGGCGCTGCGGGAGGCGTTCCACCGGCGGGAGACGACATCATCAAACAAGCCGAGGCCAAGCGTCAGATCGAGGAACAGCGCTACAAAGTGCTGACCGATGAAACCATCCGCCAGGCTCGTCGGTTGCTCAGGAGCGACCCGGATTCGGCCTACCAGGAATTGAAGCGCCAGCGGGAAGAAATCCTGAGTTACGATGGGATCGGTAATGGCCCCCGCACTCAAATGGCTGCGGATCTCGAATCGGTGATGCGAGAAATTTTCACCAAGGGTGCCGAAATCAAGCGTCAGGCTGAGGCCGAACGGGCAGCCATCGGTCGCACCCGCCAGCGGCTCAACGAGTTCGACAAGGCCCAGGACGAACAGGCCCGGCTCAAGAACCGCATCGACCAGTTCCATCAGTTGATGCAACAAGCTCGGTTCGAGCAGGCTTATCAGGAATCGCAACTCATGATCCAGGAGCGGGTTTCCAAGGGGCAGAGCGTCCCCGTGACGGTAACCGCTAGCTACGTAATCGGTCAGCAGGCCACACAACTCCGCGAATGGAAGGAACTGGTCCGAATTCGCGAGGATCGCTTCCTGCTTTCCATGATGCAGACCGAAAAAGCACACATTCCATACCCCGATGAACCGCCGGTTCACTTCCCACCGGCCTCCGTGTGGCGGGAACTTACCTCCCTCCGCCGGGAAGCGTATCTCAACCAGAATCTCGGGAACAAACCAACCCAAGCTCAGATCGAGTTGAGGGACAAGATCGAGAATTCGGAAGTGCCGGTTATTGAGGGCAACATCAACGATATGTCGCTGATCGACCTGCTCACCTTCATCTCGAAGAAGTCCAATGTGACGTTTGTGATCATGGATGAGTATTTCAAGGCCGATGGTGGAATGGAGATCAAAGAGAAGAAGCCCACTGTGTCATCCACGAAGCTGAACGGTTTGAAGCTCGGGACATTCCTCGATCTCGTCCTGGCCACCTTGGGTGCCACTTTCATCGTCCGCCCGGACTACGTCGAGATCACAACCTATCAACGGCGACTGGAAGAGAAGGTCACGCGTGTCTTCCCGGTGGCCGATCTGGTAATCCCGATTCCCAGCACGGTCAGCCAGCAGAACCTGCAGCAGAACATTTCGGTTCAGAACCAACAACTGGCAATCTTCGGGGCGGTTCTCGGAGCCCAGAACTTCCTCGGCGGTGGTGGGATGCAGTTCGGGGGAGGCCAGTTCGGTGGGCAGCAGTTCGGTGGGCAGCAGCAGTTCGGGGCACCCGGGGCGCAACTCGGGCAACAGAATATCGGGCAGCAGAATATGATTGGGAACCAGAACAACAACAACGGTGGATTCGGTGGTGGGCAGCTTTCAATCGGTGGTGGGCAACTCGGTCAGTTTGGTAACCTCGGCGGTCAGTTCGGTCTCCAGGGTGGCGACCAGAGCAAACTGCTCACCAACCTGATCGTGGAGACGGTTGCCAAGGGCGAATGGTCGAATGTTCCGCCTCCCCGACCGCAACCAGGTGGAGATGTCGAGGAAACCATCGTTCCAACGAAGCAGTTGAACTCACTCGGCTACTACCCGCCCGCACGGGCGCACATCGTCCGGGGCACAAGCCGCTATCACCCGCAAACGACCGTCAAGCTCAAAAAGGACGAAGGACAGGCCGCGGGGCCAGCGAACCCCCGAGCCCCCGGTGGACCGGTCGTGATCTCGCCGGATGGCCCAGACCCAGTCAAACAGAATCCGAATAACCCGGTGGCCGTCGCGAACGCCGCGGATGGAGGTGCTGAAAAGCCCAAGATGGTCGATCCGAATGCAGACCCCGTGGCCCTCAAGAAGCAACTCAGTCGTGACCCGAAGCGGATGTGGAGCGAGGCCATTGACTGGACGATCACCGACCCCGGAGTCATCGTGGCCTGTGCCGAGTTCCTGATGGACATGCGCGAATACTCGTCCGCCGTCGAGATTCTCAAGGGCGGTATGCGGAAAGGGCTGACAACCGATTCCTGGGCTCACGAATCTCTTGCCATCGCCCTCCAGATGAGCCAGGGTTCACCGGTTGAAGTGGAGCGAGCCGCACTGTCCGCGATCGATC
>DASZJS010000889.1:0-2663 GCA_035947935.1 Gemmata sp.
CTCCGTTATCGTGAATAACTTGAATGGGTGGACTTGTGAATAGATGTCAACCCCGATTCCTTCATCCGACCAAGACCTCTCCTCCATGCCATTGAAATTACTTGTACCCCGCCGATTGTCGCGCCTGAAGCGGCAGGTGCCAGCCCCATCGTCCCCGACATTCTCTGGACTCCCTTGCAAAGGGGCTGCTCTTGATAAATGCCCGGGCGCGCCGTCCACATCAAGACCTCCTGGTCCAATCTTTCCTTGCCATCGCAAATTTTGGTACTGTCAGAATTGACAGTTTCTTTCCACCCAAACACGTGGACTATTCTTTGTCCGCGGGAAGTTTGTCCGCCGCCACTCCGACAACCTTCAAGTACTCCGATTGAAAGTTGAGTCCCGTCGCGATAAGTGCGGGATGTGGGTCGAGGTACTTAAAGCAGGACAATCAGCTTGCTCGTTTGGGAAGAACTTGATCTGGGGCCGGGAGCGAGGGGGGTAAAGCTCGTGGCTCTTCGCTGGCTCGCCCCGGGTCTCGCGCTTCCTGACCTTTCCCTCGGGGTCCTTGAATTTCCGACAGGGATCTTCGTTCCGGTTGGGTCTCTCCCTGCAAGCCGATGTAGAGGAGTCGCGCCGGCATGGCAAAGCCGCTACCTGAGCCGTCAACCACCTCGCCAATGTGCAGCAGCAGGTCTTCGCGCACTGCCCGGAATTCTGCCTCATCACGGGTTCTGACATAGGCGAAGAGTTCAACCTGGATGGAGTTAGGTCCGTACGTAATGAGTTGAACCCGAGCCGTCGCGGTTTCAAGCCTGGGGTTTTCAGCAAGCAATCTGCGAATCGTATCGAGAATGGATCTGAGTTGCTCCATCGTTGTGCCGTAACGTAATTCGAGGGTAGTCTGCACCGGGATTTTCCTGCGGCTGGCAAAGTTCTCAATGTTCGACTGTGAGAGCCCTCCCGCGGGTATGGACAACAGTGTTTGCTCAGGAGTGCGAAGTCGTATGGAGCGCAATGTGATGTCTTCGACTGTACCCACGCGTTCTCCAATGCGGCACTTGTCTCCTATCGCAATGGCTTTGTCAGTCAGCAAGAAGATGCCACCCAGAAGATTCTCGATTGTCTTTTGGGCACCAAAGGCGATGGCCACGCCCCCGATGCCGACGCCGGCCAATGCAGTCTTGGTGTCTACTCCGACGAGGGTGAGAATGGAAAAGATCGCGAGCAAAATAATCACGACGCGCAGCAATCGTTCGGCCAGCAGTATAAGGGACTGTTTGCCAGTATCACCTGAATCCTGCATCGCGGCACGTATTCGTTCGAACGACAGAGTCATGATCCGGCGAAGCAGCCATACCACGCCGACAATCAGCAGAACGAGCACAGAGCGAGCGTAGATAATGCGGTACGTCAGCGAGAGTCCGAGCGTGTAGATTACGAGGAGGTGAAGAGTAGCGGTCAGAATGAAAACGGACGGCGAACGGACGGCGTCGTACCAGGACTCGACGAGTGTGCGCCGCTGTTCGTTGCCGATCGTCCGCTTTAGGATCACAAGAGTCATGCGAGAAGCGAAATGTAAGAACAAGAAAGGCAACGCAATCGATGCAAACCACACGATCCATCTCGCCAACGAGAACGAAAATAACGCATGGTTCAGCAGCGGTTCCGGCATGAACCGGTCAATCCAGTTCGCTTCGATCAAGTCGAACAGCTCAGGAACATAGGCGAGAGTATCTGAGGAAATCAGCCAGATACGACCGAATTGCGGGTCAGCGACACGCACCAGCACCACGTCGACTTTCTTGTCGGTGGTCTTGAGCGATCCGACTCGTTCGTGGTCGAGCGGGAGCGCATCTTGCACTTCACCTTCGGGAGAGTCGCTGATCAGCGCCAGCGGCCTGCTGAAGTAGCGGTTTATCAACTCCTTCAGATCCCGAGCCAAAGTCTCGGTTTCAAGTTTTGGCTTGCCCGGAACTTGCAGATACTGAACGGCAGTCACAAAATCATTGCGATCTGCCGCATTGACGAAACCCCGAATTGTTCCTCTGGGCGTGCTGCGCCCCAACGGGTCTGAGGTCTGTTCTTGGGTTGCTGATGCTGGGGGAGGAGACTTTGCCGTGAGGCTGGGCAACTGAGCGGCGGCGGGCAAGGCCATCGCAAACAAGAAAAGAGCCAGACCAGCCAAGGCTTCGTTCCGCATGCATTCGCAGAGTTTCCGCGCGACAACCAAAGGAGCTTGGCAGAAATCGGCTAGCATGTTGGACTCCAAGACCTCGCGCGCGTAAGCCCTAGGCGACTTTCTGTTTCACGATCGGCTCTGATCTGGCAAACACACCAGCTTTTCCTGCGTTAAGATACTCAGTTCCGTCGATTCGACCGAAAAGATCGATCAGGCCGCCGACGAGACCGGTCCAGCCGGTCTGGTGACTGGCTCCCAGTCCCGCGCCGTTGTCCCCGTGGAAGTACTCGTAGAACAAAATGTAATTTTTCCACTGAGGATCGGTCTGGAACTTCTCCGTTCCCCCATAGACAGGCCGCCGGCCGGATTTGTCTCGCAGGAAAATTCTAGTCAACCGATTGGCAATCTCCCGGGCCACCTCAAACAGATTCATCGAGTTACCCGACCCAGTCGGACACTCTACCTTGAAGCTGTCGCCGTAATAAAGGTAGAAGGACAACAG
>DASZJS010000890.1:0-20521 GCA_035947935.1 Gemmata sp.
CTTTGACCAATTCCTTGAGTCGGGAGACCTCGGCATCGAAGTCTGCTCCGATCTCCGCAGGCGGGATGGTCAGGACTGGTGTCGTCGATACTCGTGCGAGACACGCGACCGCCCGGAGCAAGTTCCGGGCTTCGTCCTGTGTCGCGCGACCCATATCCATGTGGATCGCAGCGAGTGGTAGATTCGCAGCCTTGAGTTTCTGTGCCACCCAGCCAGGGTCCGCGAGTACCTCAGCTGGCGTCAAATGCGGCCCCGCGGCGTGGACCGCCAGATCCGCCTTGGTGAAGTGCATTTCCCGGATTGTCCGGAGTGCATCTTCCAGAGACAGCTTGCTGAAACTGAGCGTCGAACACGCGACGTACACGGCGTGGCCCCCCGGTCCCGCACGCGGGCGTGCGAATCCCCCCAACAGTGCCACCCACCGGCCCCCGCCAGGTGTGGAACTGTTCCTCATTACCGCTTCAACGGGGAAGATGAGTCAGGTGAAGGTTGTGCCTCTCGCACTTCTCAGCTTCACAAGCGACACACCGATTCCCAGTTGGATTGCGACGCATGAAGACTTGGGGAGATAACAACCCATCTCCTTGGATGCAAGGAAAATGTCCCCGAATCAGGCCAGTTTGGAATTGCAAGATGGGTAAGATGGTGAAGGTTTTGCCGAACCACGCGCCGCCATTGGCTGCGCTTTTTGAAGGAGCGCTTATGGTTCAAGCCCAAAGCACTACAGTTGGAATCGAGTTGCAGAAGCACCATCCCCACAAGCCCGAAGCGCCAGCGAGGGACAGCTTTTCCCTTGCTGGCGCTTCGGGCTTGTATCGGGTTTTTTGCATTACAACCATAAAAAGCGCAACTTCAAAAGCTGCGCTTATGCAGCGACCCCACTGCACTTCTTGAAACCTCACTTCACCAACACGGAGCGGGAGGGTAGAAGGCCGCGGTGTTGCCTGAACACCGTGGGGATGCAGGATGCCAACTCTCCCAACCGCCGAGTGGACCGTCGCCCTCGACCAGATGACGGTTGCCCTGGATCAGACGTTGCTCGATCTCGATCGCTATCGGACCACATGGGGCACGTTGACGGATACCGGGGCAACGGCCACACCGCCGGAACTCATGCTTGCGTGGTTGGAGCGCAGACTTGCTCAGTGGGACGACCGGCTGAACGCTGCGGCCGAACTGGCGGCATCGGTGGAGAGCCAACTCGAAGATCGCGAGGCCGCGGTCGGACGGTGGCATGAGGTGTTCGTGCGCTGGAAGGAACTGATACAAAGAAGGGTGGACACTTCGAGTATCTCTCCGGGGTGAGTCATGTCTGGCAGTATTGCAGCGATCGTCCCCGCGGCGGGAAAGTCATCTCGATTTGGGGGTCGGGAGAAGAAGCCATTCGTTTCACTCGATGGCCGGCCGATCTGGCTCCGGTCCGCTGAACTGTTTTGGAAACGCGACGATGTTTACAAGGTCTATCTGGTGATCGCCCCCGACGACCGGGACGAATTCCGCGGGCGGTTTGGGCATCTGCTGGCGTTTGCCAACGCCGAAGTCGTTGCTGGTGGCGAGGAGCGATTCGAATCGGTAGCGAATGCACTGGCACGGGTGCCGGAGTCGGTGGAGTTTGTTGCGATCCACGATGCCGTTCGGCCACTCACCCCGCCTTCGTTCATTGATGCCGTATTCGCTGCTGCGGAAAAACACGGAGCGGCGATGTTGGCGATTCCCGTCGCCGATACGTTGAAGCAGGTCGATCCAGCGACCAACCGAATCACCGGGACTGTTCCGCGAAACGGCTTGTGGCAGGCCCAAACTCCGCAGGTGTTTCGCCGGGATTTACTTATCGCCAGCTATGCAAAACGGAATGAGTTGAAGATACCGATCACCGACGATGCCCAGCTCGTGGAGGCAATCGGGCATGAGGTGGTTGTGGTTCCTGGTTCGCCGGTGAACTTCAAAATAACGACACAGGACGATATTGAATTAGCGGAAGCCATTCTCAAGGCACGGGGATCGAAAACCTCCTCGTCCCGTCCCGCTCCAGCATTCGACGATGAAGCGAAGTGGTAAAACGAAAAGGGCGGAGGATTGCCTCCGCCCTCGCTGAGTCGATGTCGTCGCGTTACGACAATTACTGGATGATGCTCGCGAGATCGGCGAGAACCTGATCGGCAATAGTGACTGTCTCTGCGTTCACCTGGAATCCACGTTGAGCAATAATCAAGTTTGCAAACTCGGTCGAGATATTCACATTCGAGCCTTCCAAAGACCCGCCTACGACCGTCCCCAATCCACCGCTCGCAGCTGTCCCGATCACAGCCTGACCCGATGCCGGAGACGTTGAGTAGTCGTTATTACCCACCTGAAGCAAGCCACCTTCATTATTGAACGAAGCGATGGCCAACTGCGCAATTGGAATTGTCTCACCGTTGGAAAACTGCCCCTGGATATTTCCGCTCGAGTCGTATGAAACGGATTCCAGTGTTCCGGCTGCTATGCCATTTTGAGTGACCGCCTGAGCTGTGGTGGCCGTTCCGAACTGCGTCAATCCGGTAGCAGATCCAACGGCACCGAGATTCAAGGTGATCGTCTGATTGGCGGCACCATTTGTCCCGGTGACGGCCACCGTCAAAGTGTTCCCACTCGCGATCAAACCATTCGCGCCGAATGTAACTGGGCCGCCCGTGACGGTCTCCGCGGCTCCATCGACTGTGGCCGAGGCGCTGTATGTGCCAGTGCCCGTGTTGGTGAAGGTGACGGTCAAGGTGTGAGCGGCACTTTGGGAGTCGTACACCTGGATGGATGTATTTGCGGACTGCCCCACGGTCAGGTTGTTATCGATATTTCCCTGGTAATTGACTGTACTTGTCTCGACCCCGGGTAAGCCTGCCCCGTAAGGAATATTGATGTCGTTGTTACCCGCCACTTGATAGCCTGGTGTGGTAGCCGTTCCTTCACCGACCGTTCCAGTGCGCTGGACCCGTTCCCCTGTCGTTGGATCGACCAGGAATCCGGCCGAATCGACCGTGAACGATCCATCCCGGGTGTACAGTTGGGTGGCACCGGTTCCCAGGACGAAGAACCCATTGCCCTGGATTGCAGCATCCAGAGGTTGCCCGGTGGCGGTGATTGTCCCTTGAGTAAAGAGTGTGCTGTTAGCTCCAGTGCCCACACCTTGCCCGAGCTGGTTTGGGTTCGTGCCTCCGATCTTAGCGGTGGCAGGTGATCCTGGATTGAGCGTTTGGTAAACAAGATCCTGGAACGAAACCTGTTGATCCTTGTAGCCTGGAGTATTAATGTTCGCAATATTGTTCCCGACCACATCGAGCATATTCGAGAAGGCAATCATGCCGGTTCCGCCGGTATACAAAGCAGTCAGCGCCATGAATTCGTACTCCTAGGTGTTGGTTCGCGATGGAAATATCCAAGAATCGTATCGTATTCGTCTGCGATGATGCCCTTGGTCCCCTTACGGGGAACCCAGGTTATTGCTTTCAACTCACAGAGTTAATCTGATTGAGCCCAATTTGGGCGTTCCCAACTTGTAGCATAAATTGTCCGTTCTGCACCGAAATCCCACTCACGGTTCCGGTCACGGCTGCCCCGCCGTTGGCGGGGTTATAGCTGACGGTCTGGCCGATCAAACTCGCCCCATTCGTGAGTTGCTCCAGTTGCAACATTGAGGAGAAACTCGCATTGAGAGAATCAATACTGCCGACGGTATCGAGTGAAGCCAGTCCGCTCATAAAGGACGAGGGATCAACAGGGTTAAGTGGATCCTGATTTTGGAGTTGGGTGACCAGCAATTGAAGAAACTGATCCGCCGAGATATTGCTAACACTCGATAAACTGTTTGAAGTAGCCACGGAACACCTCCTTATGACCACAAGAGTTCAACCTTCAAGATCGACGCAAACCTGTCCTGGACGTTATCTCAGTTAAACTTTCAATCGTCGCTTTCCCCCTTCATCATACCACGACATCCACTTGGCCGCTCCTGGGTATCGTGTTCGTACGAAAACGGGTCGTGGCCGTGGTGGATGGGGCGGTTAAGAGAGGAGTTGGCGTTTCTGGGGTTGGCTCCTGCCGCGCATTCCGGTTCCCACCACCACTTGGGTCGGTGGTGACGTTGAAATTTTGAACGGTAATACCAGCCGCTTCAAGTCTTTGCCGTAATTCGGGCAACTGGCTTTCAATCATCTGCCGAACACTGTCTGATGCCACGACCACGTGACCGCGAACCTCATCCCCGGTTGAAACCAAGTGTACGTTCACCGGTCCTAGCTCGGGTGGATCGAGCCGCATACGAAATTCAGTCGTTCCGTTCTGATTGAGAGCCTGAGCGTGGGTGATTACACCATCCGCAACCTGTGTGGCGAGTGTCGGGGTAGTCGTGCTTGTAGGCGCTGGCCCAGGTGGAGATGACATTGTTGCCGTTGAGAAATTGGTCAATGGCAAGGTCGTTGCGCCCGCGGAGTTATTACTCGTGGATGTTGAGATTTGGGCAGTGGTCAGAGCGGCTTCTGGAGCGGTTACCGCAGTGAATAATCCTTCATGCTGTAGACCTCCCACTCCGGCAGTCGGTAGCTGAAGTGGGGAACCGGTCATCTGGGGTCCACCAACTTCGCCAGCAAGAGGTACCGAACTCGTCGGCGTGGCCGGACTGGTCGAAGCTGCCAAGACGCTGGCGCTGGGTTGAGCAGAAAGAGCAGTCAAACTCGCCGCGGTTGCCACGATTCCTGTCGAGGCTCCGGCAACAGGTGTGGTTCCTGTTGGTGATTGGGCCGCACCAGTTCCAGGAACCGCCTGAGCAAGAAGTGACTGAAAAGTGCCGGACGATTGCACCTGAGTCGATCGGAGGTTTGCACCTTCCTGGGCAATCATTGCAAGACGGTCGCCAGCCATCATGGGCCGTTCGCCGGTTTGCGCGGAAGGGAGTGCAGCGGTGGCAACGGGTGCAGCGACGGCTTCTGGGGTCGCCAACGCAAGTTGGGAAGGGGTTTGTGTCGATGTTGGCAGCCCAGTCACAATTGGAATTTGAGCAGGGATCATCTGGTGTTGGGAGGCAAGTAACGCTGCAGTGGTTGGGTTGGTAACCGAGCCCGTTGCGGAGCTTGCGGCGGGAGGGAGCGACACACCGGCAGTGGCAGGTTCAGTCGGAGCGGGTGCCGCAACCGCTGGCGGAACAGTCGGCGCAGCCGGAGCAGTTTGTGATCCCGCTGTTTGGGCGGTTGCCGTCCCTACCTCAGTTGTTCCGGATCGAGTTGTGCCAGCAACCTGAAGACGCAGTTGTTCCGTCAGAGTCGGCGTTCCTGCCGCTGTTGTTGCAGTTGTTGATCCAGGCGAAACACTACTGGTCCCGCCCGTTGGACCTGCTAGGGCCGCGAGGTTTTGCGAAATCAAGCCGGGGAAACGATACCTTACCACGAGTTCAGCAGCGGTAGTACCATTCTCGTTGACGTTGGAATTAGTCCTCTCATCGCCCAACTGGGCTGCCAGAGATGAAGAGTTGCTTGCCTGATTCGCGGTGTTGGTCGTAGTGGCGTTGGTTGTTGCAGCCGGCTGGGGGAAATCTGCTTGGTAGTTCGACTCAAGCTGTCCTGTGTCTTCAAGGTAAGTCAGAAGAGGGGGCGTTGATGTCTGCTGGACGGCTGCGTTGGCTAGAGTGGCTTGGAACAGACCAGTGGGCGCGGTTGAAGCCTGAGTCGCCGCCGGGGGGGTCGGTGGGGGGAGAGGATTCAGATTCGCGATTGGGATCGCCATCACTTGGGTCAGTTATTCCGCGTCGATAAGCCGTAAGCCCTGGAAACGCGACGCTGTAGGTTTTGTTTAGCAAGTTCCGGGCCATCCGCTTGCACCAGCCAACTATTCCCGCGCTTCACTGCTGCTTGAACTCCCGCGAGCAGTCGGGCAATCTCTGCCAGGCAATCACTGGGCAATCCATCCCCAAGCCGTGAGACGTACCGTTCGATAATAGTGGTTTGAGCAACGAGCCGTTCTACCAGTGCCTCGGCTGCATCACCCCGGTCGAATCGAGTCGTGATTTCGCTAACCAAATCTGTCGCGGTTTTCAGGAGAACCATTAATTCTTGTAACACAACAACCGCCGGGGGGGAAGAAAGGATGCGGAATCTGCGTAAAATTGACCCTGGAATTACCGCGATTTCGTCCGGGATCGTAGTTGTTCGAGTTGCGTCTCAAGTTCTTGGGCGGAGCGGATGAGCGACAACTGCCAGATTGCACACTCGGTAGTGAAATCGTCATCGTGTGTGTCTGCAAGCTCGCGGTAGATGATCGCTGCTTCGTTTGGTTTGTTCAGGCGTCTCAGGCAGCAGGCCTTCATGTACTGGACAAAGGCACGATCCTCGCGAGCTAGAGGGCCCGGATCGATCATCCGAAAAACAGCGAGTGCGACATCGAAGTCGTTATCTCGGAACCTGTTTATCCCCTCGTGGATAGGATCGATCGACTTGCCTTCAGGTGGGTAAACGGGTACTGGTTTGGGTGCGATTGTTGGATTGATAACCGGGCCGGGGGACGATCGTGGAGCATTGATCCGATTGAGCAAATCCCGCAATTGCGATTGCAATCGTGCCCGTTCGTTCATTGCTCCATCATCTGCACCAATATCCTTGCGATCCCCAAGTAGTGCTGATAAATCGGCTTTTAGCTGCTCGCGCACTCCGGGCTGTGACCCTTTGCTCGGCAGTGGTTCGGGGGGGAATGGGATGGGTTGGGGGAGTTGGGCAACCGCACTGACCCCGATCGACAAGGTAAGGAGAACCCCATACGCCAGTCGTCTACCCATTCCACGCATCGGTATACCCTTCAGCCCTTCGAGCAAAAAGCCACGAGAGCTATACCCCCGACCTCGCTCTCAAGCAAGTTCGGGTAGCACTTTATGTATTTTAGGCGAGCCGCGAGCGTCAGCGATCAGAGTTCTTGGTGATGGGATGCTAATGATCCGATCCAAGTAACAGGTGTTCCGCGAGTTGCGCCCAGTTGACATCGTTGATCGAAACGAAAAGCAGATCCTTGTAGATCTCGGCTGCCTGGGGCGGGATTCCCGCAGTAACTTCAGCACGGAGTTGTTGTGACAACTCTTGTGCGGCGATCTCTTCAGTATTTTTGCTTGGGTTCGTGACGTTCATCGACCGGGCCGTCTTGCGGCACTGCTGAGCTTTCTCTCGCCAGTAATTGAGGCGTTTCTCATCGGCATGAATCCAGTTGCTCAGAGCCTTCGTACCCTGGCTTGGTTCGCCGGAAGTGTTGAACGTCTTCGTCCCCTGGCCCATCGAGACGCTATCTTGTTTCGGCATCGAACCATACGTCATCGAGTCGAGTACGGCCCCGGTCTGAACTGGCTTTTTCGCTACTCCGGATGGATCGACAAAGTAATTGGCCACCGATTGGCGGACCTTCGTGTCCTGGGCACCAATCCACATCACCAGAAAGAAAGCCATCATTGCGGTGACGAAATCCGCGTACGCCACTTTCCACGAACCACCGCCTTTTGCCCCCGCCATGATTCAATCCTCGATTAAGATCGCGTTTTGTTGGGGTCGTGCTTCCGGTTCGTCCTGCCATTTACCCCAACATCTCTTTGAGTTCACCCTGCGTGGGCCGGCAATCGGTTCCGACGATTCGGCGGGCGCGGGTGACCACATCTTTGGGGCTGGCCCCATCGTTGATTGCAATAACCGCCGCCACGATCGCCCTCATGAAGAGGATTTCCTGTTCTCCGAGAGCTTCCATCCGGCCGGCAAGCGGAGCGAAAAAGCCATAAGCCATCAGAATTCCGAGGAAGGTGCCGACAAGAGCAGCACCCACCTTGGTGCCAATCTCATCCACTGGCCCCCCGATGGCTTGCATGGTGACGACAATTCCCAACACCGCGGCCACAATCCCGAATCCGGGCAAGCCATCCGCTGTCTTCACCAATGCTCCAACAGCCGCATGGTGTTCCCGCTCGATCACCTTGACTTCCTCATCCAGCCAGCCGCGCAATTGGGCCGTTTCGACCGTACCATCAATCGTCAGAGCCAGGGCATCGCAGATGAACGTGCGGACATGATGGTTCTGATTGATCTTCGGGTATTGACGGAACAGATCGCTTTCATCCGGATTCGTGACGTGGGTATCCAGGGCGAGTAACCCTTCCTGACGAACGAGTCGGGCCAGCGCATAGAGCAGGCGAAACAGCTCGCTGCATGCAGGTTTCCCGTAGGGGGACCCCTTCAAGGTCTGAATAATGCCCCGGAACAGGTCCACGAGTATTTTCTTGGGCGACATAATGATCAGCGCGCCCAAGGTGGCACCGCCGATTGTGATAAACTCGGAAATGTGAATGAGTGCGCCGATCTTGCCACCGGCCATCGAAAAGCCGACCAGAACGGCTACCAGAACAATGCCACCGCCAGCGATAACGACCACCGGTCACCGGGGTTGTGTGGAGAACGGGTCTTACAAATTTTCAGTTACTACCATCAAGATCGAATGTAGCTCGTGTTTTTTGCGTAGGAGTCGCAATATCGACTTCTAATAGATATGGTGGTGCCGACAGGATCGGTTCCCCACAAGGTTTTTGCATCCGCAACATTGACTGGGTCTGATGCGACCACACTTCAGACGCGAATGGACCGAAAACAGATGACAGTCGCTGCGCTCCATGAGCGAAGCGACTGACTTCAGAGGTCCGATGATGCGGCGGTTCCTGGTTCTCGCAGTGCTATTGTTTCCCTCAGCGATCGCGCGGGCCGATGAGGCTGATGATGCGCTCGCCCGGCAACTCACCAAAGTGGTTCGCGATCCACGCCAGTCAATCTGGTCCCGTGTCGAAGCAACGCGAATGATTGCCAAACTCGGTGCGCGGGGAAGCGCTGCCGTTCCGGATCTGATTGGCGTTCTCAGCCGGTTACGTGGGACTGAACTGGAACAGCTTCAGGAGGCCCTGATTGACACCTTGGGTCAGATCGGCTCACCTTCGAGACTCGCCATGTCGACTATGGCACGGTCAGCTGGGCGCAGTATCGACATCGATCAGGCGTTAAAGCGATCGTCCGATATGATTTTGACCTCGTCGGATGCCCAGGATATAGATGCGCTTATTCGACAATTGCGAAGTCGCGACAGCAGCCAGCGTTTGCGTGCTGTGAAAGCACTGGGAAACCTGGGGCCAGCTGCCCGCTACGCGGTATCGAACATCATGGAGGCACTGAGCGATACCGATGCGGATGTCCGTCGATCGGCCATAGCCTCCATCCGCCTGATTGTTCCCGATGCCAAGCCCACCGAGGCAATCGTCCGGGCACTGGCTGCGGATTTGACAGACCCGGATGCAGGGATTCGATTTCTTGCGGTTCGTGCGCTGGGGCGGGCAGGCCAGTTAGCCGCAGGAGCCTCGGCAGCGATCGATGCTCTGCGGAACGATCCGGATCCGGACGTTCGCAAAGCTGCCGTCGAGGCATTGAGCCGCATTCTCGGGCAGTGACCGTCGCGTTGAACGGAACCGTCCCGGCTACTGAATGAAATTCATCAGACTCGGTTGAAGGATCTTAGAGGACACGGTCATGGAGGCCTGGAGCGCCGTTTCCTGCTCCTGCATCTGGACAATGGCCGAAGTGTAATCGGTGCTGCTCACATTGCTGGCCTGGGTATTGGCGGCGAGTTGCAGATTCTGAACCTGGGTTTGCACAGAGCCGAGCGTTGCCATGTTGGATCCCTGCTCGCCCATGACGTTCTGAATTGCAGTTGCTGCGGAGCTGATATCCGACAAGCTCTGATTCAAGGCCTGGGACATGCTGTTTTGGGACTGGGTGAGTGTCGGGTTTGTCAGGTTGTTCCGCAGGTTGATGAGAGCCTGAAACACATCGGCACCAGTTTGTTGAAACACCTGACTGCCTGCATATTCCGTGTTCACGGTCTGACCGGGTCCAATCAGCGCCTGGCCCGCGCTGCTCGATCCGTTGTACGAAATGGCCGTGGGGTCTCCATTGGCATCGGTTGCCGTGACCTGGAACGGTTGGGTATTGCTCGCTGTTCCACTGAACAAATAACTCCCACCCACCGAAGTGTTGGCGTTTGTCATCATTTCGCTGATGAGCCCGTTGACCTGGATCGCGAGCGCCTGATAGCCCGTCGAACCTGTGGTTGCATCCGCACCTTGCGTGGCGGCTGTTTTGGCCTGGGTGAGGATATTGTTGACGTTCTGGAGTGCGCTACTGCTGGAGCTCAACGTGGATGTGGCGTTGGTGATGGTCTGGTTGTAGGTGGCATACTGCAAACTTGCTGTCTGTGCCTGGGCCAGAGTTGTGTAACCAACTGGGTTGTCCGAGGGAACCTGGAGCTGGATTCCGGAAGAAACTTGGCCTTGGACCGCAGCCAGCGCAGAGCTTTGCTGCTGCATGTACGCAATGGCGTCGTTTGCCTGCATTTGGGACGTGACTCGGAAGAACACAATCTCACCTCTCTAGCTGGCTTTGGCCCCAGAGTAGCTTGCCAGGCCGGCAACTCTGGTCTTTGAGATACACACAGGTTTTCACTTGCCCCTTGACTCTTCTAAACTCATCACGTTCCTGGCTGGATAATAGCGAGGAGCGAGTTCAGGGTGGTATTCACCGCCGACATGTACTGGGATGCAGACTGGATTAACTGCTGGGCGCTGAGCATGTTCACCAGTTCCTGATTCTGGTCCACTCCTGTAACGGACTGATTCTGGTCGTTGAGGTTCTGAAGAAGGCCGGTTTGGGATGTCTGCTGATCGGTCATTTGCTGAACATTCGTTCCAACTGCTGTTGCGATGTTGGTGAACTGAGCCGTCAACGTCTGGCCGCCGATCAATGCCTGGTTCTGAATGGCAGCCATCTTCTGGAGGTTCGTCGAGTCGCCGGGCTCCCCTGACTGTGAGGAAGCCAGGAGCCCGGGATTGGCTGCGACAGTCGGGTTCACTGAAATCCCAATGGCCCCGGTGCCGGTGAATAGTCCGTTAATTCCAAGTCCGGCAAGGACACCCGCAGTATCGGAGTTGCTGACGCCGGAATTGCTCGGAGGGTTCGTATCCCGTCCTGCAAAGTCGAATGAGTAGCCCGACTGGGCCGTCAACTGGAGAGTGTTGGTTGTCGCATTGACTGATGCCTGGACCTGACCACCGGTCCCGCTGGTGATGGCTGTTGCCACATCCTGGAGGCTCTGGGTGGTCGGGTCGATGGCGATGGTGTCGTTGGTGCGTGTTCCGGTGGCTGTGTTGGTGACGCTGATCACAAGTTGACCGGCCTGGACTGGTGCCGGAAGATTCTGGGAGGACAGAACAGCAGTCGGATCGGCCACCGAAACACTCCCTTGCGAGGATGTCATTGGTCCACTCGTGCCCAATCCGGTGGCCTGAATCTCGTTAACCTGGCTGCTCAACGTATTCGCCAACGTATCCAGTTGCGAACTCACTGTCGGGATATCTTGGTTGAATGCCTGAATTTGGCCCCCGAGCGTGCCGCCGGTGAAGTCGGCGGGCAGGTTCGTTCCGACCTGAGTGACGACCATATTCCCGCTTGGATCTTCACTGGCCTGATAGTTGAGTGCTGAGTTCCCAACCACAATCGGGCCACCGGAAGAGAGGACATTCACGACCCCGAGTGGCTGACTCACCGTCTGCACATCGACCTGTTGCGAGAGTTGGTTGATTAATTGATCCCGCTGGTCGAGCAGGTCGTTGGGCTGTCCCCCCTGTCCTTCAACGCCTGCGATCTGGGTGTTCAGCGAAGCAATCTGGTTTGCCAGGCTATTGACCTGCGAAACCGTCTGCGAAATCTGACCGCCCAGATCGGAGCGAAGTTGCCCCAGACCGGTTGCTGCTGAGTTGAACTGACCGGCCAGGGTCGACGCCTGAGCTATCACTGTGCTGGCGACGGCAGAACTATCTGGCGTGCTGGTCAGTTGCGTCACCTGGTCGAAGAAGGAGGTCAGGGTACTGCCTATCGAACTGTTGTTGGTTCCCGCGCTGTCGTTCGCGCTGTCGGTTCCGCTTGCGGAGGTGCCACCCGCTGTCAGAATGGTCTGGATTTGTTGAGCGATGCCGAGCTGGGTTGAGGTGGCATTCTGCTGAGAGTTCGCCTGGAGGATAGCAGTTTCAACAGGCGCATCGGTGTATCGTGTGATGGAGGCGATATCTACGCCTGTGCCAACCGTCGCACCGGAGGTGGTCGCGACGTAGTTGGCGCTTTGATCGTGGTATCCGACAGTCGATGCGTTCGAGAGGTTCTGACCGATCACCTGCATGGCCGTCTGGCCGGACTGGATCGCGGAGAGGCCGGTAGAGAGAGCAGTTAAGAGTGAACTCATAAAATCATCCGCGAGCCTTGATCGCTGCCCCGAATCCCGGGGTTAAGCGTGCCCCAGACGAACCGTATCGGACAGGCACATCCGATGTCTTCGTCAGGGCCGAAAGAACGCTCCGAAAGTAAGATCGAAGGTGATGGATGAGATTTGCGTTCCGTTGCTGAAAATCCGTGAGTTGTGCGGTAATTGCAGAGAGTCGCTCGCGTGCCGCCAGAATTCTGGTCGATACGGGCTCGCCAAGATGCTTAGCAAGTACAGAAAGGGTAAGTCCTTCGGGCGGAAGCCCCAGCACCTGGGCCAATCTGATCGCCGCGACTTCGCGGCGATCAGACCCCATTCGGAGGGCGACAGCGAGTTGCTCCTGCCGGGGTTGTGCGCTCTTGATGGGTGCCAGATCGCCCTTGCGGAGCGCTGCGTAAAGGTCGGCAGCAACAGTCAGGGCATCGCGGAGTAACTGCTCCTCAGCGTCGAGGTGTTGCAGGAACGATGCCGTGAGCGGGTTGAGCTGTGGGTGCGGGTGCATCGGATGAGGCTATGGGTTTCGCTGAGGGGGTAGCAGGCATATGCTGTACGAGGTACTTGGCTAATCCGATTCCACCGGAGTCTGCCAAGTGGCGGCTCATGAACATGTCGAACAAACCGCCCTGAACATCCCCGGAATCGCCCGGAAACAGCCCACCGTCTTCATCCAGTGATTGCCGCATTTCCTTGAGCAACATCGAGAGAAGCGTCGCCTCAAACTCCTTGGCCGTGCTTTTCAGCTTGGCAACGGCCGCTGCATCGTGAACAGTAGCACTTGATTTGCCGGTAAGCGGCTGAGAAAGTGAGGCCGGCAGCGAAATCCCTTGCGCTGTGAGCATAGTTTTCTCCTGAGAGAAGCAGCCCCATCGCTTTCGCTCACAAAAGACGCATCGTGAGCGAAATCAATGAGAAGCTCATTACCCCGCTGAACAACACAATTCAAATGATGATCAGCTCGGCGTGTAGCGCCCCAGCTTGTTTGAGTGCCTGGAAAATTGCGATCAAGTCCCGGGGAGTCACGCCGAGAGCGTTCAGAGCACGGGCGACATCAGCAACCGTTG
The DNA here is from genome assembly GCA_035947935.1 of Gemmata sp. Classification (GTDB taxonomy): domain Bacteria; phylum Planctomycetota; class Planctomycetia; order Gemmatales; family Gemmataceae; genus Gemmata. The sequence continues at coordinate 13,401 of DASZJS010000890.1, forward strand.
TGGATTTGGGGATGACGAGCAGGCGACTCCGCTGTTCCACAACGGGAAACCCAGGGGGTGGAACGACTTGGGGTGTCGCTCCCAACTGGTTCTGTTGCGGGAGGGGTGTAATTTCACTGATGCCGATGTAGAGGTTCCCGTGTGAGACGGCCGTGGTCGCAATCGCCACATGCTCCCCCGCAACCACGGTTCCCGTTCGTTCGTTAATCACGATCCGCGCTGGCGAATCTGGCCGAATCTCCAGGAGACCAATCTCAGCGATAAACTGTGTGGGCGCTTTGCATGGGTCGGGCGGCAAGCAGAGAGCAACCGCGCCCGGGTCCGTGGGAGCAGCTACGCCCGGATATCGCTCGTTGATGACCTTCGCGAGCAGGCGGGCCGTGTTGAAATCCGGCTCTTTCACCAGCAGGGTTGCCTTGCCGTTTACAACCATTTCGCCAGGTGCCTCCTTCTCGATGATTCCACCACCCGGCACCCGTCCGACATTCAAGTGGTTCTTCTGAATACCAGATGCCTGTCCCCCCGCTATCGAGAAACCGCCGATCGACAGCGGCCCTTGGGCGAGAGCATACACTTGACCATCGGCTCCCCGGAGAGGGGTGAGTACGAGCGTGCCACCCTTCAAGCTGGTGGCGTCGTCGAAGGCGGACACCGTCACATCAATCCGGCTCCCCTTGTGGGCGAATGGTCCAATTTCCGCAACCACCATCACAGTCGAAATGCAGGTGCAGCGAATAATGGAATCGGCCGGGTTCTGGCTGAAGATCTGAGTCGTGACTCCCATGCGCTGGAGCATATCCACCGCAACCTGTTGCGTGAACGTACTCCGGCTGCCGGTCTGATCCAGCCCGACCACGAGACCGAACCCGAACAACTGGTTGTTCCTGGCTCCTGCCACATCGGTGATATCTTTGATCCGCACCTGGGCAGATGCCGACCCTCCCACGATCAACAGACCAACCAAGGCTATTAACAGGCGATACATGAACCACCTCCTTGTGGACGGGTCGAGCAGTCGGAATCGCGATTGACCGGAGTGCTATCCAACTCCGGTCGCTGGCGTTACCGGCCCGCCTCAAACAAAGCAGCAATCCGACTCAACATCAAACGCTCAGAACGGCCAGAGTCGGTTGAAGATCCGTCCGATGTAGTTCTGGTTTGCGAATCGCGATTCCGGGCCGCGACCAAGGTAGCTGATCCGGAAGTTTGCCACGAGGTTTGATGGGACGATGTTTCCGATCAAAATGTCGGGCTGGCGGACAATGCCTGTGATCCGCAGCACTCGTTCCTCGCCAGCCACAACTCTGCTCCGATACCCCTCGATAACGAGGTTCCCATTCGGCAGCATGTCAACCACGACAGCGGACATCTGGTCGGTGAACACCCGGTTCGAGGTCAATTGGGCATTGCCGTTGAATTGACGGCTGGAACTCGCATTGAGTATCGGATTGGCTGTGCCCCCCGTCCCGCCTGCGGAGGCACCGAACTGCACCGCCGCGGTCGCGTTGGTCGTCTTGGACATCGTCCGTTGATCCTGTTCGTTGTTGACCGTGTTTTCGGAAATCGCCACGGTCAACAGATCTCCGATATTGCGTGCTCTATTATCCTGGAACAGGTAGGCGTAGCGAGGGTCTCGACGATCCCATATCGAATCTGCCCGGCCGATCGGGGCAGTAGCCCCGACCGAGGCCAGGACGGCCAGTACCCAGCGTTTCATGGAATATCTCCAATATTGTTAATTGTTAATTGGGGTTGTTGATTGGGGGTTGTTGACTGTTGATTGGAGATAAATCATTTCGGCCTTCACAAATGAAACAAGCCCCAGTCAACAACTTCCAACTTCCAATTTCCAACTTCCAATTACCAATTCATGGTTGATGAGCTTCCAGCTCGATCTCTACTGTCCCCGGTCCAGTGACGCGCGCGGTGACGGTCTTTTTTGACTCCACGTTCTGCACGAGAATCGTTTGCCCGAGTCGGCCGTCCTGCTGGGCTTCCCCAGCCGCAGTGACGTTCAATCCCCCCATCTGGACCTGCATCATCACCCGTTGTCTCTGGTGGACGATAACGGCTGTCGGGTTGGTCGGAGTCGTGGCAATACCCTTTGAATATCGTGAATTCGGATGAGGCATCTCGACAGGAGTTATCGAGTTGATCGGAGTTGTGCCAGAGGCTGGGATAACCGGGTTGGGTGTCGAGTTGATCGGAGTCGTGCCAGAGGCTGGGATAACCGGGTTGGGTGTTGTCACCGCAGGCGCGATTCTCGGCAATGCGGCTAGTGGGGTGTACGGCGGTGTAGAAACACCAGAAACTTGCACGATTGGATCGATCGGGCGGCCGATCGGCTTGACTTCCAGATCCACACCGAGTGCAAGCAACTTTTCAGTTCCGGTGGTGATGACCACATCCATTTGAACCCGTCCCAGACCCGTTGCTGTTTTCGCATGTGGGACTGCCGCAATCGTCACGGAATCGCCTGCTGGAACTTCGGGCAAGCGGACTACGACAGGCCGGGCGAGTTCGACCGATACGGATTCCCGCGGGACAGAAAGCCAGCGAAAGAGTTCTGACCGGGCCGCCGCCACGACTTCATCCGCGGTAACTGACCGGCGGTACACGGTGACCGTTGTGCGATCGGCTCCGGTCATCAGCACCCCAGTAGTGTCGATCCCTGCCAAACGAAGCCGATATTCGAGAACTTGGCGCTTGATCGTCAGGGTCTGCTCGCGCGGTTTCACATCAGCAAGGTCCAGCCGTGCAATCTGCTCACGGATTGCCGTATCTCCACCCGATACCTGGGCAACATCTCCGATGGTCACGATCGCAAATTGAACCTTGGTCTCTGCGTTTAAATCCACGACCACCGGCTCAGCGGCCTGGATAGCCTCTGCGCCCAGAGCCGCGGCCACGAGAACTGCCAAACATCGAGATGCGAGCATGGGCTGGTTACCGGATGAGGTCTGTGGTGGAAGCGAGCATGTTATCGGCTGTTCGAATCGCGCGGGTGTTGAACTCGTAGGCCCGCTGGGCCACGATGAGGTTCACCAACTCCGTCACCACATTCACATTCGATTGCTCGACGTACCCTTGTTGGACCAAACCGACCCCGTTCTGGCCGGGCGTTGCCAGGACCGCGGGACCGGACGAGGCCGTCTCCGCGAACAGGTTACGTCCCTCGGCGTTCAGGCCCGCCGGGTTCAAGAATCGAGCCAGTGTCAGTTGCCCGATAACGGTGGTCGCTTGAGGGGCACCCGCGTTGATGACCGAGACTGTCCCATCTGCTCCGATCGACACGGAAACCGCTTGCAACGGGATGGTCAGCGGCGGCGATAGCAGAAACCCATCGCTCGTGACGAGATTCCCATTCTGGTTCAGGTTGAAAGAACCATCGCGCGTGTACCAGATTTCGCCATCGGGAAGTGTGACCTGGAAAAACCCATCGCCCTCGATCGCGATATCGTATGGGTTCGTCGTATTCACCATCGAACCGGTGCTGAATATTTTGGTGATCCCGGATACCATGGTGCCGCTGCCGATCTGGAGGCCCGTTGGCACATTGAGCCCTTGAGCACCAAACGACCCTGGAGCAACCCGGTTGACGTACAAAAGATCCTGGAACTGAACTACGCCCTTCTTGAATCCCGTGGTGTTGACGTTCGCGATGTTGTTTGACGTGTTGTCGAGGTACGTGGTTTGGGCATTCATGCCCGTTGCACTGGTGTAGAGTGCCTTGATCATGAATGCCCTCCTTGGAGATTACGCTTTGAAGATCGGTGGTACAGCGCTCTTGTAGCGAGTCGAGGCTTTGCGAGCCCCACCCCACATGGCAAAAGCGCAACTGAACTCGCACTTCACTATCCCTGCGTCGGTCGGGTATCGAGCTGGATGGCGTCAGCGATGGCACGCAGGGAGCGCTGGGCAGCATCGTAGTAGCGGGAACCAATAATCATCCGCACCATCGTCTCGGCTGGTTGGACGTTGGATCCTTCGATATGGCCCGTGAGAATTCGGGCGGGTGCCGTCTGGAGTCCAGCGCTGGCTGGCGCGGTGTAAAGGGTCGGCCCAGCCGCAGTTAGTTGGCTTACGTTCGCGAACCGCACCACCCGGATTTGCCCAAGGGGTTCCCCATTGGCGGTTACCGATCCGTCCGATGCGATGTTGAATTTAGACCCATCGCGTGGGATCGTGATGGATCCGTTCTCGCCCTGAAGCACATAGCCACCCTGACTGACGAGTTGCCCATCGGTGTCGGGGTGGAAGGTGCCGTTTCGGGTGTATACAGGACCGTTGGGAGTGGTCAGCACAAAGAAGCGATCGGTTTCCGCCAGTGCCAGATCATAGGGGTTGCCGGTTTCTTGGATCGCCCCGGGCCGGAAGTCGTTATAAGCTTGCACGGTTCGGGCACCGACGATATCGCCCGTGGGTGTATCGATTCTGCCCAGAACCCTGTCGAAGGTTTCAAACACCAGTCCCCGCTCGCGATACCCGGGCATGGTGGAGTTCGCGAGGTTATAGGCAGTCACTTCCTGCTGTTCCGTGGCCACCTGGAGAGCAGACGCCGCACTGTAAAGTCCGCGGATCATATCGGTTGGTCCGGGAGTAAGGGTTATCCTGTCAATGCTATCGGCTCATCCGGTTTGCAGCGCTCAATCCAATCCGTGAAATGGGGGGCATTGTCCAAAGTGGAGTGACAATTGACGATTCGTTCATGGATCGCCATAAAATCAATTCTTGAATGGTTTTAGGAGATAATGGAGTGTCAGCGACGGGCGGTGGTGCAAACTGCGAATACTCGAGCGTTTGCTTTACACAGAATCGCTACGCATCTCCGACGGAGAGTGTTGTGGGATCTTGACGAGCCCAAAAAGTGTAACAGCCCGGTGAGTAACGTACTCACCGGGCCGTTTTGCTTGCGTTTTGCTGCTACTTATGCACTCGGGGGAACGACATCCTGTAGCATCGCGCTGGCGGTTTCGGTCGCTGCCTGCGGTGTATCCAACTCACCCGACGCCAGCTTTGCCGATGCAGAGGCAATAGCCTCTGGCCGCACTTCAGGTGCGCTTCGCACCGCCGCCAGAAGTTGAGCCAGTTGATCGGTCATGGTGAACGAACCGGTATCGGCTGGGGTGCCGGGTGATGCCGTGGTCCGGCTGGAAGCGCGCGGAGCAGTTGCCTCGGCTTGTGTCAGGGCGATTGGGGATTGTGCATTGCTGGAGGGATCGACTCGCATAAGCCCCTCGCGTGTTTAAGGTCCAGGCAGGGATGTTCATGTCCTGCCAGAAACAATTATCGAACGAACCCGGAAAAAATTGCCTACACGATTCATTTGGCTGACAAAAGCAGCCCCATAACCTTCGATTTTATCTCTGTTCCCGGAATCGCGATCCTGGAACTCGTCGCCCACCACAGCACGATTGTCCTGAACCGACAACACCGAATAATTGTACAGAGACGCATGAGCGCCACATACCCCCCAGCTTCTTCAACATCCAGTCCACTTCCCAACACAGCTGAAGGCGAGACAATCGCAATCACAGCCACGCCAACCCGACGCCGTCGCGGGGGGCTCATTCTTCAGACGGGTTTGGTCGTTTGCTGCTCGTTCACCGGGTTGGCTGTCAGTATGGCCCTGGGGAGCGGTCGCGACCCCAACCCCAACGAACCGGACCCAACACATCCGTCAATCTCCGAGTCGGAAGGTTCATCCACCCACGAACACGACCCCGCCGTCCACGAGCCCGACCCGGCATTGGAAGCGCATCAGATTGACATGCTGATCAGGAGTGGCAACTTCGACCATGCTCTGCGTTTGTGTCAGTCCGTTTCGCGCGCAGCCTTCGGTAGCGATGAGCGTCTCTTGATCTACCGCGAAGGATTGTGTTTGGAAGCGTTGGGACGGTGGACGGACGCACGAGAAACGTACAAGAAAGCCTCGCAGCCGAACCCAGACCTCCCAATAGCGCTTTGGGCACGCGCCCTTCTGGGGCAGGCGCGGTGCGCTCTGGCGAAAGGCGACGTTGCCACGAGCCAGGATTTGTTGAGTCAGGTACTCTTGCGATCCGGCGACCCATCGTGCCAGGGGCAACAGATTCTCGGCGAATGCCTGTTCCTGCTCGGTCGCGCGGAAGTCCAGACCCTCCCTCCACCTCCACCACTCGATCCGTTCGATATCACCGCGATTGCGTGGCCGCCGTTGGATGGTGGGCTCGATCGCTATCTCGACTGGCTTCCTGCAGAACCTCCTCCCACTGCACACCACGAAGCAAAGACCCATCCAACCCCAGACACGGCACACCACGAAGCGAAGGACCATCCGGCTCCCGATACCGCTCACCACGAAGCGAAGGGCCAACCGAACCCAGACACGGCACACCACGAAGCGAAGGACCAACCGACTACTCCGGAATCCGGTTGGCTGGCCCCATTTTTTCATCGTGATTCTGTTCGCTTGAAACAAGCGGAATGGCCTATCACCCATCAGTTGCGCGCTATCGGAACCTCGGTGGGGATGAAAGTGAAGATCGAACCTAAGGCCGAGGAGAAACTAGCCGCAATCTCAATGGCAATCGATCTCGAACGTGCGCCTTTGTCTGCTGTCCTGACATCGCTGACTCGTAAGTATGGGTTTAGCTGGCGAATTGCAGACGGGGTCATCGCGATTGAACCCGCAGGTCATCCGAATGAAACAGCGCAGCGGGAACTGGCCCTGCAGATGCTTCGTCAGGGACTGGCATTTGCACCGGAACACCCACGAGCGCGAGCCGCTCGCATCAACGCTGCGAATCTCGATTTGGGTGCCGGTCGACGACGAAAGGCTGCCGTGGAATACCGGCAGTTCCTTGAGATTGAACCGCACGCGGCCGAGTCGGTATACGCCACGTATAACCTCGGCCTCATCGAACTATCGAATGAAAACTGGCCCGTTGCCCAGGCCAGATTTCTGGATACGATCGATCGCGGCCCGGAATCGAAATGGGCCGACTTGGGGTGGTGGTGGCTCGGTCGGACTCAGTTGGATACGGGAGATACAACCGCTGCAAGAAAGCCGTTCCAGATTGCAAGGGAAGCAAAGACGAGGGTGGTTGCAGCGGCAGCGGAACTTGGGACCGCGGCTTGCGCGC